>JAOPZG010000582.1 GCA_025964215.1 Conexibacter sp. | reverse complement strand
GGCGCGGACCACACGGTCCGCGCCGGCTCGGTGCATGCGTTGTTGGGGGAGAACGGCGCGGGCAAGTCGACGCTGGTGAAGGCGATCGCGGGCGCGGTCGCGCCTGACGCCGGGACGCTGAGGCTCGACGGCGCCGAGGTGCGGTTCGGGTCCACGGCGGAGGCGGTGCGCCACGGGGTGGCCGTCGTCTCGCAGGAGCTCAACGTCTTCCCGGACCTCGACGTGCTCGCCAACCTGTACCCGATGCGCGAGCCGCGGCGCGGGCCGTTCGTCGACAAGGCGCAGATGGCGGCGCGGGCGCGGCCGGTGCTCGCGGAGCTGGGGCTCGACGTCTCGCTGCGCCAGCTCGTCGACGAGCTCTCGCTGGCCCAGCGCCAGCTGATCGAGATCGCGAAGGCGCTGCTGACCGAGCCACGGGTGCTGATCCTCGACGAGCCGACCTCGGCGCTCGGGCAGGGGAGCACGGAGATCCTGCTGGACATCCTGCGCGTGCTCCGCGACCGGCAGGTTGGAGTCCTGTTCGTCTCGCACATCCTGGAGGACGTCATGGCGCTGTGCGACGAGGTGACGGTGCTGCGCGACGGCGAGGTCGTGATGAGCGCGACGCCGATGGGCTCGCTGACCGTGCCGGTGATCGTCGAGGCGATGCTCGGCGAGCGCCAGGAGGTCGCGGCGGCGCGGGCGGCCGAGGGGCCGGACCGGGGTCTGGCCGCGCAGGTCGGCGAGGCGCTGGCCCAGGGCGACGGCGGCGGCGGACCGCTGACCGGCGACCTCGTGCTCGACGGCGCCGCGATCGACGGGCGCCTGCAGGCGCTGTCGTTGACGGTCGGCGCCGGGGAGATCGTCGGCCTGGCCGGCGTCGCCGGTGCCGGGCACCACGCGGTGCTGGAGCTGGTGAGCGGTCTGACGCGGCCCGACGGCGGGACCGTGACGCTGCCGTCCGGCAAGCGCGTCCCGCACGGGCTGCGCAAGGCGATCCGCGCCGGCGTCGCGCTGGTCAGCGGCGACCGCCGCCGGCTCGGGTTGATGTTGGACAAGCCGATCTGGGAGAACATCGCGCAGATCCGCGCGGTCGGCCTGGCGGCCGCCGGCCCGATCATCCGCACCGCCGACCTCCGGGCGCACGCCTGCGTCCAGGTCGACCGCCTGCGGGTGCGGACCACCTCCGTCGACCAGGACGCCGGCAGCCTCTCCGGCGGCAACCAGCAGAAGGTCGTCTTCGCCAAGTGGCTCGACGCCTCGCCATCCGTCGTCCTGTTGGACGACCCGACCCGCGGCGTCGACATCGGCGCCAAGGCCGAGATGCACGCCTTGATCAGATCCACCGCGGCCGCCGGCGTCCCGGTGCTCATGTGCTCCACCGACATCGACGAGCTGGCGACGTTGTGCGACCGCGTCGTCGTCATCCACCAGGGCTCCGCGAAGGTCGAGCTCACCGGCGACGACCGCTCGACGCACGCGATCCTCGAGGCGATGAACACGGGCGCGGTGGCGAGCGCCACCGGATAGTCGTCCACTCAGGATCCGTCGCCCCGAAGCTGCGGACGTTTGCCGGATCGGCAACGGCCCTTGCCGTTTCGGGCCGTGGCGTGCACCGTGCAGGGCGTGAGCAGCCAAGGGTTCTGGGAGACGTTCTACGGCGGCGATGAGCGCCGGTGGAGTGGGAAGGCGAATGGGTCGGTGGTCGTGGAGGTCGGGGATCTGACTCCCGGGCGGGCGCTCGATCTCGGTTGCGGCGAGGGTGGTGATGCGCTGTGGCTGGCGGCGCGTGGGTGGACGGTGGTCGGCGCCGACATCTCGGCGCGGGCGCTGGAGATCGCGGAGGAGCATGCGGTCGATGCCGGGCTCGGTGGGGCGGTCGCGTGGGAGCGGCATGATCTGGCGGTCTCGCTTCCAGCGGGTCCGTTCGACCTCGTGACCTCGGCGTTCCTGCACTCGCCGGTCGACCTCCCGCGCGGGCCGATCCTGCGGCGGGCGGCGGAGCTCGTCGCGCCGGGCGGGACGTTCCTCGTGGTCGGGCATGCGCCGTCGGCGACGCATCACCACGTCGACCTGCCGTCGGCGGACGAGACGGTCGCGGAGCTCGCGCTGCCCGACGATCGGTGGGAGCTGCTGACCAGCGAGCTGCGCGAGATGCACGACGATCGGGTCGACGCCGTCGTGCGCTGGCGGCGCAGGGCCTATGTGGTCGATGCGAAATTCGCGCGGTCGTGCTCGCGCGCCGCGCGGCGCTGGATCGCCACCCGATCCCTTGACGATCCAACCAGGATCGCCTGCGAGATCGTGCGGCGTCCAGCATCCACGCTGCGGGCGAGCACGACCACGCTCGATTCCGCATCAACCACCTAGGGGTCGAAGTGGAGGTCCTGCTCGACGACGACCTCGACGAACAGCGGCGTGTCGCGGTCGGCGAGGGTCGGGATGAGGTCGTCGAAGGCCTCGAGCAGGTCGTCGTGCTCGGTGATCCTGATGGCGTCGATCGACTGGGCGCGGGCGAGGGCGCAGAGGTCGATGGTGTCGAGCGCCGGCCAGGGGCCGGGTGCGCCGGAGCGCTCGGCGAGGCGGTCCATGATCGCGTAGCCGCCGTTCGACAACACCAAGAACACGACGCCGGCGCCGTAGGTCCCCGCCGACCAGAGCGAGAGGATCTGGTAGAGCGAGGCGCCGTCGCCGACGACCGCGATCACGCCGCGGTCGGGGCGCGCCATCCGGACGCCGATCGCGGCGGGCAGCGCGAAGCCGAGCAGGCCCATCGCGCTGACGAAGCCGAGCGGCTCCACGATCGGGACGCGCGCGTGGAGCTCCGGCCGGCTCGACGGCGTCTCCTCGATGAGGATCGCGTCGCGCGGCAGGCGCTCGGCGAGCGCCGAGAGGACGTGGGC
>JAOPZG010000580.1 GCA_025964215.1 Conexibacter sp. | reverse complement strand
CGCGCACTACAGTCCGTCGCGATGAGCACCGCGCGGGCCTCCGAGCCCACCGCTGCCCACCGCGCCGGCGCGCGCGGCCTCGCCGCCTCGCCCTGGGCGTGGGTGGTCGGGCTCTACCTCCTCGCCGCCGCGGTCCACCTGGTGCTCGCGCTGCGCTCGCCGCTGCCGGTCCTCTTCCCCGACGAGTTCAGCTACTCGCACCTCGCGCGCGGCCTCGCCGACGGGACCGGCTCCGACTGGCGCGGCCAGCACATCTCGCAGTCGGCGAAGTTGTACGTGTACTTCATCACGCCGGCGTGGGGGCTCTTCAGCTCGAGCGTCGACGCCTACCACGCGTCCAAGGTCCTCGGGACGCTCGCGCTCTGCGCGCAGCTGATCCCCGTCTGGATCCTCGCGCGCGACCTCGTCGGGCCGCGGCTCGCGCTCGTCCCCGCGGCGCTGTCGGTCGCCGGGACGTGGATGCTCACGAGCGCCGAGACCGTGACCGAGGCGCTCGCGTTCCCGCTCGCCACCGCCGCGCTCTGCGCCGCGGTCCTCGCCCTGCGCCGCCCCGCCAGCCGGCTCGGTTGGCTCGCCTTCATCCTGCTCGCGCTCGCGACCTGGGCCCGGATCCAGCTCGCGATCCTCGTGCCCGCCCTGCTGCTCGCGTTCGTCCTGGACGTCCTGCGCGACCCGGCGCACCGCGCCGAGCGCTGGCGCGCGCACCGCCCCTACGTCGTGCTCGCCGGCGCGCTGTTCGCCGGCCTGATCTTCATCGCGCTCGCCGCGCCCGGCGTCACCGGCAGCTACGGCGGCTTCTTCGACCTGCGCCCCTCGCTGCACCGGATCCTCTCCAAGAGCGGCCTGCAGCTGCTGGAGCTCGTGGCGCTCGGCGGCTTCGCGCCCGTCCTGCTCGCGGCAGGCGCCGCGTGCTCGCGCCGGGCTTGGCGCGACGACCGCACCGGCCCGCTGCTCGCGGTCTTCTGGCCCGCGGCGCTCGCGACCGTCGCCCAGAGCGGCTTCTTCCTCGCCGGCTACCCGCCCGCGCTCTCGGCGATCGACCGCTACGTCACCTACGCGCTGCCGCTCGCGCTCGTCCTCGCCACGGTGCTCGTCTCCCAGCCGAAGCTGCTCTCGCGGACCGCGCTGGCCGTCGCGGGCGTCCTGTCGCTCAGCCTGCTCGCGCGCCCCGCGGTGAAGATGATCGGCGAGGAGCGCGCCACCTGGGGGATCAGCTACCGCCTCGACCATGTTGTAGGTCTTGGCACCGGCCTCGGGCTGGCGCTCGTCGCGCTCGCGCTGCTGGGGGTCGTCGCGCTGGTCCGCGCGCGCGGGACCTTACCGGTCCGTGCGGCGCTGGCCGTCGCCGCGGCGACGCTCCTGGCGCTCGTGGTCCAGGACCAGGCCGCGTGGTGGCAGATGACGAAGACCGGGACCTCGTTCCGCTCCACGATGCCGAGCGATCTGGAGTGGGTCGACCACCACGCCACCGGCCCCGTCGCGCTGCTCGCGATCACCCAGAACGCGCCGCAGTTCGACGACATCGACTTCTTCAACCGCAAGATCACGCAGGCCTACAAGCCGGCGGCGGGGATCGTCGGCCGCGCGATCCAGGGCAAGGTCTGCTCGCTGCGCTTCGGCGTCACGGGCGAGCTCGCGCTCGGCGCGGGCTGCGGGCCGGCGCCGAGCCGCTTCCTGATCAACGACCCCTCCGCGCGCCTCACCTTCCACGACGAGGTCCGCTCCGCCTCGCAGCCCGACGTCGGCCGGCTCGTCGAGCTGAAGTCCTCGGTGGCGCCCCGCGCACGATCGCTGATCGTGCTGCCGTGTCCCCGCAGGACGCCGGGCTACGACGCCGCGAGCCCGGACATCGTGCCCGACGACTCGCCGATCACCTGCTCGCGAGCGCTCACCGGTGCGCTGTGGCTCGACGGCCCGGCCCAGGTCGCGATCACCTACCGCGGCGGGCGCAAGGCCCAGACCGTCGAGGCCGCCGGCAGGCGCTTCGCGATCGCGCCCGGCGCGGAGACGACGATTCGCTTCGGCGCGCCGCAGGGCTACTCGCAGTTCGTCGCGCAGGCCGACTGGGCGCTGAGCGTGGGGACGCCGAAGGTCCGCTCGGTGACACTCACCGAGGACGGCGCGACGACGCCGGTCGCGTGAGCGGCCACGTCTTCGGCTACGCCTCGCTCGTCGCGGCGCCGGCCGTCGCGCGGGCGACGCTGCGCGGCCATCGGCGCGTCTGGGGCGTGGCGATGGACAACGCGGTCGCGGTCCCGGGATACAAGGTGTACGCCTTGCCGGACGGCTCGCGACCCGCGGTGGCGGTCGCGTTCCTGGACCTCGAGGCGGACGCGGCGTTCGCGGTCGACGGCGCGCTGCTGGCGGTCGATGACGCCGGTCTCGCGGCGCTCGACGCGCGCGAGCGCCAGTACGAGCGGGTCGACGTGACCGCGCTGGTGGATCCTGCGCCGGGCGGTCCCGTGTGGAGCTACGCCGGCCGCGCGCCCGGGCGGGCGCGGGTCGCCGCGGGG
>JAOPZG010000560.1 GCA_025964215.1 Conexibacter sp. | reverse complement strand
CATTTGATGACCGTCGGAGTAAGTTCTGCTTATGCTCGACGTCCGCCGCCTGCGCGTGCTCCGCGAGGTCGCCACGCACGGCTCGTTCTCCGCTGCCGCCGAGGCGCTCTCCTACACCCAGTCCGCCGTCTCCCAGCAGATCGCCGCGCTGGAGCGCGAGGCCGGCTCGCGGCTCGTCGAGCGCTCGGCGCGCGGCGTCACGCTGACCGACGCGGGCCGCGCGCTGGTCGGCCACGCCGACGTCATCCTCGCCCGCCTCGCCGACGCCGAGGAGGAGCTCCAGGCGATCGCCGGCCTGCGCGGCGGCCGGCTGCGCCTCGCGGCCTTCCCGAGCGCGTGCGCGACGCTGATGCCCCAGGCGGTCGCGCGCTTCCGCGAGCGCCATCCGGGCGTCGAGCTCTCGCTCACCCCGGCCGACCCGGACGACGCGCTGCGCCTGCTGCGCGGCGGCCAGTGCGACGTCGCGCTGGCGATCGAGACGACGTTCTCCACGCGGCCGGAGCCGGGCGTCGACGTCGTGCGGCTGCTCGACGATCCCATGTACATCATGTTGCCGCGCGACCACCCGCTGGCCGGCCGCGCGCGGATCAAGCTGACCGACCTCGCCGACGAGCCGTGGATGATCGGGACTACCGGCACCTGCCCGGACACCAGCATCTTCCTCAACGCGTGCCAGGCCGTCGGGTTCACCCCCAACATCGCGTTCAACATGGATGACTACACGGCGATCCAGGGGTTCGTGGCCGCGGGGATGGGCGTCTCGTTCATCCCGGACCTCGCGCTGGTCGCGGTGCGCGACGACGTCGTGATCCGCTCGTTCGGCGCGCGGCCCCCGGTGCGGCGGATCGTCGCGACGACGCTGGCGGACTCGTTCCGCTCGCCGGCCAAGCAGGCGATGCTGGACGTGCTCGTGGAGGTCGCCGCGGAGTTCGGCGAGCGCCGGACCGAGCTGGCGCTGGCGTCCTGAGCGCCGTCTTCACCATCGGCCACTCCTCGCATCCGCTCGCGCGGCTCGCGGCGCTGCTGCGCGCCCACGGCGTCACGCAGGTCGCCGACGTCCGCCGCTGGCCGCGCTCGCGCCGCCATCCGCACTTCGACGACGACGCGCTCGCGGTCGAGCTCGCGCCGCACGGGATCGCCTACGCGCATGTGCAGGAGCTCGGAGGGCATCGCGATCCGGTGCCCGGGTCGGCGAACGACGGCTGGGACGTGCCGGCGTTCAACGGCTACGCGGACCACACGACGAGCGCCGAGTTCGCGCGCGGCCTTGCGCGGCTCGACGCGCTGGCGGCCGCGCGGCCGACCGCCGTGATGTGCGCTGAGGGCGACTGGCGCCGCTGCCACCGGCGGCTGCTGGCGGACGTGCTCGTGGCGCGCGGCGCCGTCGTCTCCCACATCACGCCCGGCGGCACCCTCGAGCCCCACGTCCTCACCGACTTCGCGGTCATCGAGGACGGCGCGCCGCGCTACCCCGCGCCGCAGTTGGGCCTCGGCTTCTAGCCGCGTCAGACGATCGGCGCGCTCAGGCTCCCCAGCCCCGGCGCGCTGATCGTGACCGCGTCGCCCGGCGCGAGCCAGCGCGGCTCGCCGTCGATCCCGCCGCCCGCGTTGAGCTCCAGCAGGCAGCCGGCGTTCAGCGTGCCCGAGCCGAGGATGTCGCCCGGGCGCAGGTGGGTCTCGCGCGCCGCGTGCGCGACGAGCTGCGGCCAGCTCCAGTGCATCGCGCCGGCGTCGCTGCTCGTGATCTCGCGGTCGCCGAGCGACGCGGTCGCGGTGAGCTGCAGGCGGCCGTCCTCGAGCGGCAGCTCGTCGGGCGTGACGAGCCACGGGCCGATCGACGTCGCGAAGTCCTTGCCCTTGGCCGGCCCGAGGCCGACGGTCATCTCGCGCCGCTGGATGTCGCGCGCGCTCCAGTCGTTGAGCAGCGTGAAGCCGGCGATCTCGCCCTCCTCGCCGATGACCGCGGCGATCTCGAGCTCGAAGTCCAGCCACTCGCAGTGCGCGGGGCGGCGGACCGGGTCGCGCGGCCCCTGGATCGAGGCCGGGTTGGAGAAGTAGAAGACCGGCGCCTCGTACCAGGCCTCCGGGATCTCGCCGCCGCGCAGCCGCCAGCCGGTGGCGACGTGGCCCTCGTAGGCGAAGAAGTCGCGCACGCTCGGTGGCTCGGGGACCGGCGCGAGGAGCCGGACGTCGGCCAGCGCGTGGTCGCGGCCGGCGGGCGCGTGGCCCTCGCCGCGCAGCCAGTCGAGCATCGTCGGCGCGGCGAGCTCGACCACGCGCTCGCCCTCGTCGAGGCGGCCGACGCGGACCGAGCCGTGGGGATCGCGGAACGTCACGAGGCGCATGTCGCGCTGACGCTAACCGGTCCGCGTGCGCCCGGCGCCGCGCGCACGCGGGCGTGCAGGCCGCGGATGTCCGCGCGGATGGACGCATCGGCGAGTTCCGTCCCCCGTGCTGGCATAGTCCGCTCCGTGGCCCTCAGCAACGTGGAAGTCGTAGGGCAGGCCTTCGCGGCGTTCGAGCTCCGGGACGCCGAGATGCTGGTCGCGCTCTGCAGCTCCGACGTCGTCTTCGAGCCGGTCACCGCCCAGATCGCCGCCGGTGGCGAGCCCTACCGCGGCCACGCCGGGATGCGCCGCTACGTCGAGGACGTCGCGCGGATCTGGCAGGAGCTGCGTCCCGCGCCCGACGCATTCTACGAGGCCGAGGGCGGGATCGTCGTCGCGACCGGGCGCGTCTACGCCTGGGGCGCGGGCCGCGTCGTCGACGCGCCGGCGGGCTGGCTGTGGCGGATCGAGGGCGGGCTGATCAGCTACGGGCGGATCTTCGACACCGCCACCGGCGCGCTCGAGGCGGCCGGCCTCGCCGCCGGGCGCGGTGCCTAGGCGGCGGCTGGGCCAAAGCGCACGGGGTTGCGCCGGGTGGCGCCGCAAAAGCTCCATGAAGCGCTGATCTCTCATCGGCGCTCAGCGGGTCCTGGTAGGAGTGCGACGGGGCGAGCGGGGGCGGCCCACCTCACCCATCTCCAACGCGCGAGGATCCCTCATGCCTGGTCGTTCCCTGCCCGCCTCCGGCCCGCCCTCGACGACGCCGACCGCGCCGTCGCCCCACGGCTCACCGCCGCGCGGGCTTGTCCGCGCGCCGCAGTCCTCGCTCGCGCAGGGCCGCTTCGGGCGGATGTTCCGCAACCTCCCGGTCTACGCCCACCAGCCGGAGACGCTCGCCACGCTCGGCGGCTTGATGATCCAGCCGATCGAGGATCCGTTCGACAAGGACCTCGACGAGAAGGACGAGGACGAGAACACCTCGACGCTGCCCGGCGGCGAGCTGCGGCTGCCCGCCGGCTACACCTACTTCGGCCAGTTCGTCGACCACGACATCACGTTCGACCCGGTCTCGAGCCTCACGCGCCAGAACGACCCCGACGGGCTGACGGACTTCCGGACGCCGCGCTACGACCTCGACTCCGTCTACGGCCGCGGGCCCTCCGACCAGCCCTACCTCTACGAGTCCGACGGGCTGCGCCTGCGCCTCGGCGACCCCGTCTCCGACGACCCCAACTTCGCCGGCCCGGACCTGCTGCGCGCGCCGAACCCGGTCGACGCCGAGCGCCGCGCGCTGATCGGCGACCCGCGCAACGACGAGAACCTGATCGTCTCGCAGCTCCAGGTGACGATGATCAAGTTCCACAACAAGGTCGTCGCGCACCTGGAGGACACGCCGGGGATCGGCAAGGACGACCTCTTCAAGCTCGCGCAGAAGACCGTGCGCTGGCACTACCAGTGGGTCGTGGTCCACGACTTCCTGCCGCGGCTGGTCGGCGAGGAGACGATCGCCGACGTCCTCGACGACACCGGCCGCGCCGTCTTCCCGGGCGGCGGCCCCGGCGACCTCGGGCCGATCAGGCCGAAGCTGCGCTTCTACGCGTGGCACGAGCGGCCGTACATGCCGGTCGAGTTCTCGGTCGCGGCCTACCGCTACGGCCACTCGATGATCCGGCCCAGCTACTTCATCAACGACATCGCGCACACCGTGCCGGCGATCGCGGGGACGACGCGGATCCGGCTCTTCCTCCAGGGTGCCTCCGAGCACCAGGCGCTCAACGGCTTCGGCCCGCTGGCGAGCCAGTGGGGCGTGCAGTGGAAGTACTTCCTGCCGGGGATCCACGATGCCGCGAACCCGCAGCGCGACGGGTTCCTGCCGCAGCCGAGCTACAAGATCGACGCCGAGCTCGCCAACCCGCTGAGCACGCTGACCGACGTGACGGCGGGGCCCGAGGTGCTCTTCGCCGGGGCCGACGCGACGCTCGCGCAGGACCTCGCGATCCGCAACCTGCTGCGCGGCCTGCAGCTCGGGCTGCCGAGCGGGCAGGCGGTCGCCGGCGCGATGGGCGTGGAGCCGCTGGGCGAGGACGACCTGCTCGCCGACCTCGTCGGCGGGCCGCTGCCCGCGGGCGCCAAGGAGGACCTCCGCGGCAACGCGCCGCTCTGGTACTACATCTTGAAGGAGGCGGAGGTGCGCGCGGGGAGCGCGCACCTCGGGCCGGTCGGCGGCCGGATCGTCGCGGAGGTCTTGTTGGGGCTGTTGGTCGGCGACCCGTTGTCCTACCTCGAGGTGCAGCCGCGCTGGACGCCGGAGCTGCCGGGGGCCGTGGCGGGCCGGTTCACGCTGAGCGACCTGGTGAACTTCGCGCTGGGGGCGTGAGGAGCGCGGGGCGCTGCGCCTCGCGCGCCAGGAGCGTCACGGACGCCGCCGCCTGCTCGGCCCAGCTCGGCGCCGGCTGCGCCCAGTGCAGGCTCACGGCGGGGCCGGTGGCGACGAGGTCGCTCCGGGCGTCGGTGGTGATCGGGGCGGGCGAGGCGCTGCGGGCGACGACGCGGCCGTCGCTCGTGGTGATCCACCAGTGGGTCGCGCGGGAGGCGGTCGCGACGAGCTCCGCCAGCGCGGTGCAGCGCTCGAGCGCCGGCCGGTCGGCGAGGCGGTCGAGAAGCGCGAGGCCCGCGGCGACGGTGGCGAGG
>JAOPZG010000557.1 GCA_025964215.1 Conexibacter sp. | reverse complement strand
CGTGACGACGAGGTCGCCGGACCGCAGCATCCGCGACATGTAGGACTCGAACTCCGACCACGAGGCCGGCATGTCGGCGTCGCGCAGCCCGAACAGCCGGCCGATCACGCGGTAGTCGCGCCAGTAGTCATCGCGCTCCTGCGCGGTGAGCCGCGTGACGTAGCGCTCGTAGACCAGGACCGCGGAGTCGACCAGGCACGCGACGATCCACAGCAGCAGCTCCGGGTCGTCGGCCGCCCACGGGGTCCCGGCGGGGAAGCGGCCCGCGGCGGCCGGCAGGGTCCCGCGCGCCCGCGCGTGCATGGCGCGCACGCGGCGCGTCTTGCGATCCGCCTCGGCCTTCGGGCCCCAGGCGATCGCGTCCATCACCTCGGCCGTGCGGCGCAGGCGCGTGTAGGGGTCGTCGAGCGATCCCGTCGCCATGAAGAAGCCCTCGAAGGCCACGGGGTGCGCGGCCATCATCAGCAGCGCGCGCGGCCCGGACAGCGCCACGACCTTCTCGCGGTGCACGCGTCGCAGCAGCGACTGATCGGTGAAGTAGGAGGCGGCGGAGGGGGTCACGGTGATCTCTCTCACACGGTACGGCCGTCTACCCTGTTCGAGATGCCTGCCGCCGCATATGAAGGGAAGGAGTGCGTCTGCCAGTTCAAGCGCGGGGTCTGCGACCAGACCTGCGTGCGCGACATGCTGGACACGCCCTTCTACATCGCCTGCCTGAAGCTCCGCGGGCGACGCTGCCTCGTGATCGGCGGCGGCGCGCTCGGGCTGGAGAAGGCCGAGGGCCTGCTCGCCTGCGACGGCGACGTGACCGTCATCTCGCCCGAGGTCGGCCCCGAGTTGGAAGCGCTGGCGCGCGAGGGCTCCATCCGCTGGGAGCAGCGCTCGTACGAGGGACCTGCGGATCTCGAAGGCGTCTTCATGGTCATCGCCTGCACCGACGACACGGACACCAACATCGCGATCTACGAGGACGCCGAGCGCCGCGCGATGCTGGTGAACATCGTCGACGTGCCGCCGCTCTGCAACTTCATCCTGCCCGCGATCGTCCGCACCGGCCCGCTCGCCATCGCGATCTCCACCGCCGGCGCCTCCCCGGCCCTCGCCAAGCGCATGAAGCGCGAGATCTCCGCCCAGTTCGGCGAGGACTACGCCCGCCTCGCGATCATGCTCAACGACGTCCGCGGCTGGGCCAAGGGCACCCTCCCGACCTACCAGGACCGCAAGGACTTCTTCGAGTCCATCGTCAACGGGGACCCGGATCCCATCGCCCTCATCCGCGCCGGCGACGAGTCGCAGCTCCTCGCCATCATCGAGCGCGCGAAGACGCAGTACGCGCCGGCGACGGCGTAGATGCCCGACCGCCTCACCCACCTCGACGAGCACGGCGACGCGCGCATGGTCGACGTCTCCGGCAAGCCGACGACGGAGCGGCGCGCGGTCGCGCGCGCGACGGTGCGGATGGCCCCCGAGACCGCGCGGATGGTCGAGGCCGGCGATGCGCCGAAGGGCGATGTGCTGGGGGTCGCGCGGATCGCCGGGATGCTCGCGGCGAAGAAGACGGGTGAGCTGATCCCGCTGTGCCACCCGATCGGGCTCGATCACGTGGACGTGGATGGCGTCGTGGACGTCGAGGCCGGGACGGTCACGATCACGGCGAGCGCGGGGGTCACGGCGCGGACGGGCGTCGAGATGGAGGCCATGACGGCGGCGTCGGTCGCGGCGCTCACGGTCTACGACATGGTCAAGGGCGTGGAGCGGGGCGTGGCGATCGAGGAGGTCGTCCTGCTCGAGAAGTCCGGCGGCCGCAGCGGCACGTGGCGGCGCTGAGCGCGCCGCGGTTCTGGATGGTCGATGCGAGATCGACCGTGGTCGTGAACGTGCGTCGCGTGGTGATCCAGCGCCGCACGGCGTGCGGGCACGGCCGCGGGAATCTCGCATCGACCATCTAGTCTCCGAGGCGATGCGCACCTGCGTGCTGACCGTCTCGACCTCCGTCTCGCGCCGCGCGAGCGAGGACGAGTCCGGGCCGCTGCTCGCGCGACTGGCCGAGGAGGCCGGCGCCGACGTCGAGGCGATGGAGGTCGTCCCCGACGACTACAGCCTCATCGAGGACCGGCTGCACCACTACGTGGACGACGGCTTCGCGCTGATCTTCACCACCGGCGGCACCGGCTTCACGCCCGACGACATCACCCCCGAGGCCACGCGCGCGGTGATCGAGCGCGACGCGCCCGGGATCGCGGAGGCGATGCGCGCCGAGTCCGCGAAGCACACGCCGATGGGGATGCTCTCGCGCGGCGTCTCCGGCATCGCCCACCAGACGCTGATCGTCAACTTTCCCGGCAGCCCGAAGGCGATCGGCCAGCTCTTCCCCGTGATCGCGCCCGTCCTGACCCACGCCGCGCGCACCCTGCAACGCCCCGATGGCGAACGCAGCCATTGAGCTGGCGGGGCTGACGCGGCGCTACGGCGACCGCGAGGCCCTCGCCGACGTCTCGCTCACGCTCAACAGCGGCCAGACGCTCGTCGTCTTCGGCCCCAACGGCGCCGGGAAGACCACCCTCCTGCGCGTCCTCGCCACGCTGCTGCGCCCCCACGCCGGCACGACCACCGTCCTCGGCTCGAAGCTCCCCGACGCCGGCTGGGAGGTCCGCGGCAAGATCGGCTTCCTCGGCCACGCGTCGCTCCTCTACCGCGACCTCACCGCCCGCGAGAACCTCCGCTTCCACGCCCGCCTGCGCGGCGTGGACCCCGCCCGCGTGGACGCGCTGCTCGCCGAGGTCCGCCTGGAGCGCCGCGCCGACGACCCGGTCCACACCTACTCCCGCGGGA
>JAOPZG010000554.1 GCA_025964215.1 Conexibacter sp. | reverse complement strand
CGGCGGCCGCCGCCGCGTAGCCGCTGGCCCAGCGGCACCGGGGCGGCCTGGCGCAGGAGGACGGGGCGCATGCCGCAGCTCGAGGCGCTCCTCGGCGCCGTGCGGCGTTTCGGCGCGCGCCTGCGCGGCTACCGTCAAGGACCATGCCCTCCAAGACATGGTTCATCACCGGGACGTCCCGCGGCTTCGGCCGCGAGTGGGCGGTCGCGGCCCTCGAGCGGGGCGACCGCGTCGTCGGGACCGCGCGCGACGCCTCCACGCTCGACGACCTCGCCGAGCAGCACGGCGACGCGTTCCTCGCGCTCCCGCTCGACGTCACCGACCGCGACGCCGTCTTCGCCACCGTCGCGCAGGCCCACGAGCACTTCGGGCAGCTCGACATCATCGTCAACAACGCCGGCTACGGCCAGTTCGGGATGATCGAGGAGCTCAGCGAGGCCGAGGCGCGCGAGCAGATCGAGACCAACGTCTTCGGCGCGCTCTGGGTCACGCAGGCCGCGCTGCCGTTCCTGCGCGCGCAGGGCGGCGGGCACTTCCTCCAGGTCTCGTCGATCGGCGGCATCTCGGCCTTCCCGGGGATCGGGATGTACCACGCCTCGAAGTGGGCGCTCGAGGGCTTCAGCCAGGCACTCGCGCAGGAGGTCAAGGACTTCGGGATCCACGTGACGCTGATCGAGCCCGGCGGCTTCTCGACCGACTGGGGCGGCTCGAGCGCGCGCCACGCCGAGGAGCACGAGGCCTACGCGGCGATGCACGAGGCGTCCAACCAGCGCCGGGCCCGCGGCGCGAGCGCGGCCGGCGACCCCACCGCCTCGGCCGCCGCCGTCCTGAAGATCGTGGACGCCGACGAGCCGCCGCTGCGCTGCTTCTTCGGCAAGGCCCCGTTCGGCATCGCCGAGGCCGACTACGAGTCGCGCCTCGCGACGTGGCGCGAGTGGCAGCCGGTCGCGGAGCTCGCGCACGGGTAGCTCGGGCATGGCCCAGGCCGGCGACCGCTTCGCGATGCCCGACGGCAGCCTGCCCTCGGGCTGCATGCCGCGGGTCTAGCTCGTGACGGTGACCGGCAGCTTGACGATGCCGTCGTAGAGGTAGCCGTCGCGGTTGAACGGCACGTGGTCGGGCTGCTGGTGGCCGGTGCGGTCGGTGGCCTGCGCGAGCAGGGCGGTCGGGCCGGTCGTGGTCGGGGTCCAGTCGACGGTCCAGCGCAGCCAGGCGTTCTCGAGGTTGGGGCCGTGCGTGGTCGCGCCGGTCCACGTTACGCCGCCGTCGGTCGAGACGCGCACCGAGCGCGGCCGCGCGCCGCCCGACCACGAGCGCCCGCGGAGCTGGACCGGCACGCCGGCCTTGAACGTCCGGCCGGGCGCGACCTCGAACGCGCTCTTGAGCGGCTGCGTGGTCAGCGGCGGCTGGTCGGCCGGGTAGCTCGGCCCGACGAGCCGGTACTGCGTGGTGTTCCACGGCGAGGAGAGCGGCGTGTTCGCGACCTCGATCGCGCCGACCCACTTGATGTTGGCGATGCCGACCCAGCCCGGGACGATCAGCCGCGCCGGCGCCCCGTGGTCGAACGGCAGGTCCTTGCCGTTCATCTCCAAGGCGACGAGCGTGTCGTCGAGCGCCTTGGCGATCGGGAGGGGCCGGCGCACGTGCCCCTGGTCGGTCCCGTCGGCGGCCAGGACGGTGCTGTCCAGGCCCTCGGGCATCACGTCGACCGCGTCGGGCCGGACCCCTGCGCGCTCGAGGACCTCGCGCAGCGGCACGCCCGTCCACTGCGCGACGCCGACCGCGCCCAGCCCCCACGCCGTCCCCGGCGCCGGCGTGCCCTCCTGCGAGGCGAAGGACGACCGCGCGTTGCCCGCGCACTCCACGAAGACCGTCCGCGTCTCGCGCGGGAGCCGCTCCAGGTCCTTGTAGGAGAACAGCGTGCCAGCACCCCGCGCCGGCCGTCCGCGCAGCCCGCTGCCGAAGACCTCCAACCGCCACGTCGCCCGGTTCACGAACGCCGTCGCGGTGTGGTTGCGCACGAAGAACCGGTCGTACGGCGTGACGTAGTCGATCCCCGCCATCGACCCCCAGTTCATCTCCGCGTTCGTGCCGCGCGGGATCAGCACCCCACCCGGCAGGTCCTTGACGATCCCGGGCAGCACTGGGCCGGCCTTCGCGGTCGGCGCTCCGAAGCGGAGCCCGCCGGCGAGCAGCGGCAGGCTGCCGGCGGCGGCGAGCTTGAAGGCGTCACGGCGGGAGAGGCGGCGGTCCATCGAGAGATCGTAGCTTTTCCTACTGACTTAGTCGAGAAAATCCGCTCGCTTCGCCGCAGCCGTCGAGCTGTGCGCGGGCGCCGGTGGCGCGCAGGTAGGCTGCGCGGCATGAGCGCTTCCGCTTCTCGATCGGTGCTCGTGGCTGTCGTCGTCGCCTCCTTCGCGACCGTCGCGACCGCGCACGCGGATCCGGTCTTCGCGCCCGCGACGCCCATCGGGACGGTCGAGGCCAACGCGGGCAGCCCGTCGGTGGCCGCCAACGCGAAGGGCGACGCCGTCGCGGTCTGGGACGAGGACGCGGGCGGCGACGCCGAGGTCGTCGCCAGCACCCGCGACGGCGACGGACCGTTCTCCGCGCCGGTGGTCCTCTCGATCCCCGGCGACTTCGCCTACACCCCGACGGCCGTCATCGACGCGGCGGGCAACGCGACGGTCGTCTGGGGCGAGGTGCTCGACTCCACCGGCTACGGCAACGTCGAGGTCGCCGACCATCCCGCCGGCGGGTCGTGGGGCGCCGCGCAGACCGTCGCTCGCGGCAACGCCGGTGCGCTCGCCGGCGACCCCGCCGGCGACCAGCTGCTCACGTGGACCGACGGCCCGCTCGCGGCGACCAACCTGCGCGTGCTCTACCGCCACCACGGCCAGCCGTTCGCGCTCGGGACGACGCCGCCCCCGCTCGAGACGGGCACCTACGGCAGCACGATCCTGCCGGCGCTCGACGCCGCCGGCGACGGCGTCATCGCCTGGACGCACGACACCGTCGTCGACTACCCCAACATCGAGACCCACGTCGAGGCCGCGCGGGTCGCGAGCGACGGCACCGCCGGCGCGCCCGTGTCGCTCACCCCGTACCACGCCTCGGCGTTCTCGCCGGCGCTCGTCCTCGCCGACTCGGGCGTGGCCACGGTCGTCTCGGCCGACGGGGACACCGCGAGCGGACCGCGGAGCTTCCACGCCAGGACGCTGGCGGCCGACGGGACGGTCGGGCCCGCCCAGCCGTTGTCGGGAGCCGGCGCAGACGTCGCCGCGCTGGCCCTCGACCCGAGTGGCGCGGTCACCGCGGCGTGGACGCGCGCCGTGTCGGGGACGACGCGGGTCGAGCAGGCGACGGCACCGGCGGGCGGGACGTTCTCCCAGCCGGCGACGCTGCTCGACGCCGACGCCGCGACCAGCGGGCCGGCGGTCGCCGCCGCGCCGAACGGGCAGACGCTGATCGCCTGGGGCCACGACGGCACCCACAGCTCCGGCGATGCCGGCGATCGCACCGAGCAGGCCGCGTTCCGCGCGGCGGGCGCCGCCACGTTCGGCCTCCCGCAGACGCTCGGTACCGGAGATGACCGACCGTCGGCCGCGATCGGCTGCCAGGACGACGCCATCGACGTCTTCCGGACGGTCGGCGCGCAGGAGCCCTACCCGATGTCCGCGGCGACGACGATCGATCCCGCCGACCACGGTCCGTCGCCGTGCGCGGCAACGACCACCACGACCGCGCCGCCGGTCACGGCCTCGGTCACCACGCCGCCCGTCAGCGGACCGCCGGTCGTGGTGCACGACACGACCGCGCCGCAGGCCAAGCTCTCCGGCGCCACCAAGCAGAAGGCGGGCACGTCGATCTCGGTCACCGTCGCCTGCCCCAGCGAGGCGTGCACCGCCCGCGCGACCGCCGTCCTCACGGTCCCGCGCACCGGCAAGGCCAAGCTCTACAAGCTGACCGGCGCCCCGCACAAGATCGGCGCCGGCAAGCACATCACGTTGAAGCTCACGCTCAGCAAGGCGGAGCGCGGAGCGGTGGCCAAGGCGCTGCGCGGGCGCAAGACGCGAGGCGGGGTCAAGGCGGCGGTCGCCATCACCGTCACCGACGCCGCGGGCAACGCCCGCCGGGTCGTGCGGACGATCAAGCTGACGCCCGCCTGATCGACGCGCACCCGCCGCGCTCGGGCACCGGCGCGTGCGTAGGCCTCCGGATCTCTGCCCATGAGATCGCCCGAGAACTCGAACGTCCCGGCGACCGAACTCGCGACCGCCTGGACCACAAGCGTCGAACCT
>JAOPZG010000513.1 GCA_025964215.1 Conexibacter sp. | reverse complement strand
ACAGGATCTGCGGCGGCTGATCGTCCGCGAGGGACGGCTCGACATCGCCCGCGCCGTCGCCATCGCCGGCCAGCTCGCGGCCGCGCTCGACTACGCCCACTCCCGGGGGATCGTCCACCGCGACGTCAAGCCCGGCAACGTCCTGATCGTGCCCGCGGAGCACGGCGGCAGCGAGCATGCGTACCTGATCGACTTCGGGATCGTCAAGCGCGCCGACGCAGGCGCCCGCGGCCCGGAGCTGACCGCGGCCGGGCGCTTCGTCGGCACGCCCGAGTACGCGGCGCCCGAGCAGATCCTCGGCGAGCCGACAACCGGCCGCGCCGACGAGTACGCGCTGGCCGGCGTGCTCTTCCACTGCCTCACGGGCGAGTCGCCCTTCGCGGACACCTCGTCGGCGGCCGTCATGCAGGCACACCTCACCGCGCCGGTCCCGCACGTGCTCGCCGAGCGCCCCGACGCGCCGCCCGCGCTCGACGCGGCACTCGCCCGCGCGATGGACAAGAACCCGAGCCGCCGGTTCCCGTCGTGCCGCACGTTCGTCGAGGCCGCGCAGGCGACCGCGCACCAGACCGCGCACGACGCCGCCCGACTCGTGCCGGAGCCGTTGCCGCCGGTCCAGCCCGCCGACGCGCCCGGGCATGGCCGCCGGGGGCTGATGATCGCCGGCGCGACCGTCCTGGCGCTGGCGCTCGCCGGTGGTGGCGCGCTGGCCGCGACGCAGCTGACCAAGGACGACGCCGGCCCGGCGCCGACGACGCGGTCCACGGCGCCGGAGACCCAGACGACCGAGACGGCGCCGACGAGCACCGCCAGCACGAACACCACGACGACGACCGAGACGTCGACCACCGACACCACGACGACCGCCACCACCGACACGACGCCCGCGCCGCCGAGCCCGCTCGACGTCGACGGCCTGACGCTCGACCAGCACAGCATGGTCGGCTACACCGCCGAGCTGCCGCACAACTGGAAGGTGGGGCAGGACGACGCCGCGCAGACGACTTCCGGTGACGTCACGCGCCGTCGCACGACCGTCGCCGACCCGGCGCGGCCGATCTCGGTCGTCATCGACCACCTGACCCACTTCGACTTGTCGCCCGCGGAGAACCGCGCCAGCCTCGAGAAGGCGTACCCCTCGAGCGTGGCGGGCTACGCGTTCGCCTCCGACGACGACTACGAGCTCGCGGGCCGCGACGTCTACGAGTGGCGCTACGAGATCGCCGGACCGCACAACGGGCCCCAGGTCCAGCGCGTCGACCTGATGTTCCGCGACGGCGCCGACGACTTCGCCGTCCTGGCGACCGGGCGCACCGACCACGACACGCTCGCCGCGCTCGCGAAGGCCGTGGCGCAGACGGTCGCGGTCACCGACCCGGCGACGCCGGCGGCCAAGCCGTCGAAGCCTCGCGACGATCGCCTCCCGGACGACGGCACCTACTCGGGTACCGGCACCCAGCACCTCTCGACCGGCGGCGACAACGCGGGGCTGAAGGTCGTCATGCACTTCGGCAACGGCTCCACGATCGCCTATCCCCGCGTCGGCTGCACGGGCCGGCTGCTGCCCAGCGGGTTCAGCGGCGACCGCCGGATCTACCGCGAGCGCTTCACGTCGCCGGGCTGCGACGACCCCGGGACCTGGCTGGTCCGCAAGCTCTCCTCGACCGCGCTGTCGGTGTCCTGGTCGGCACCGGGCGACGACTACACGGTGACCGCCGAGCTGACGCAATGAGCCCGGCGGCGATGGACATCCCAACCACGGAAGGACCTGACGTGCTGTTCTCCTCCCGCCGTGCACGCACGGCGCTCACCGTACTCGCGGCCGTGCTGCTCGTGAGCCTGCTGGCGGCCGCCTCCGCGCTGGCTGACAGCGCGACGATCTCGATCACGGACACGACAGGGAAGTCGGATCCAGTGAGTGGCATCCCGCGGACGTTCACCGTCAGCGGGACGACCTCGTCGAACAAGAACATCTACATCAAGGTGCGCAACCCCGGGCCGACGCCGTGCGCGCCGACCGCGAACACGGACTCCGGCGACTGGTGGGACGGGTACGCGGGGGGCTGGGACCGCGACCGCGGCGACGGCGCGAACGGCAACTTCAGCTTCAGCGACGTGTACGCGACCGGGATGACCGGAACGAACATGTTCTGCATCTGGATCGCCGACAACCCCGACCAGAGCGTCACGGCCATCACCCAGACGATCACCTTCCGCTCACCGAGCGGCACGATCTCGGCGACGATCAACCCGGTCACGCCGACGCCCGGCCAGCAGATGACGATCACCGTCAACGGGGTCAGCGAGGCGCCGGAGAGGGTCTTCGCGCTCGTCCGCACCGCGGGCGTCCCGTGCTCGCAGACCTACGACGCCGACCGGAACATCGGCGACGAGACCGAGCTGTTCGACGGCTACAGCGACTCGACCTCGAACGTCAACGGCAACTACAGCATCTCGGACACGCTGACCGAGTCGACGGCCGGCAACTACGTCCTCTGCCTCTGGCTCGCGGACTCCAGCTCGGACACGACGCCCGTCGCCGGCCCGCAGCCGATCCCGTTGACGGTCGCCTCCCCGCCCCCGCCCCCGCCGCCCCCGCCGCCGCGGGGCCCGAGCGCCGAGTGCAAGGCCGCCAAGAAGAAGGTCACGGGGTGGACGAAGAACGTCAAGACCACCAAGAAGTCGCTCCTGCATGCGCGGCGCAAGGCGACGCGGCGCAAGCTGACCAGGCGGTTGAAGTCGCAGCGGACGTCGCTGAAGTCCGCGACGCGGAGGGCGAAGGTCATCTGCGGGTGACCACGCTGAAGGCCGGCGGGGAGCGCGCGTCGCTTCCCGCCG
>JAOPZG010000508.1 GCA_025964215.1 Conexibacter sp. | reverse complement strand
GGTGCCGAGGTCGTGGCAGGCCTCGAGCCATCCGGAGTGCGTGCCGAACGCGTACGGCAGGACCGAGACGTCGAGGCCGAGGAAGTAGGCCCACAGCTCGTCGTCGGAGAAGTACGGGTGGCGGCGCAGCTCGACGTGGGGCAGCTCGCTCGCCAGACCCTCCAGGTACGCGCCGACCTCCGGCGCGTGGAAGTAGCCGCCGGGCGTGAAGACCTCGTCGTGGATGTCGATCCGCAGCCGCGCGCCGGGCAGGTCGCCCACCGCCGCCGCCAGCGCGCCGGCGACGCCGGGGACGTCCATGTTCGCGCGCAGGCTCTTGGCGTGGACGCCGACGACGAAGCCCTCGTGCTCCGGACGCGGGCGCCGCATGGCGTCCCAGTCGACGACGTGGGGGTGCGGCAGCACCCGCGCGGTGCGGTCCCAGCGCTCAGCGATCTCGCGCGCAGCGCCGGGGGTGAGCGTGATGACCGCGGCCGCGTGCTCCAGCAGGACGCCGAGCTGCGCGTCGTGCAGCGCCACGTCGGCGTGGTGGGCGTTGCGCAGGTCGTGCACGGTGACGACGAGCGGGACGCCCGCCGCGCGCAGGGCGGCGACGACCGCGCGCAGCTCCTCGGGCGTCTTCGCGTCGAAGCCGAAGTGCACGTGGAACACGTCGAAGGCCTCGTGGTGGCGCTCGATCCAGTCGGCGTCGAGCATCACGGGCGGCCACCAGCCCCCGGGGACCTTGCGCCCGTCGGCCGGCGGCAGGTCGGGCAGGCGGACGACGCCGTCGGGCCCGTCGGGATGTGCGAGGTGCCGGACGTAGACGTGGCCGGCGGGGATCGAGGCGATGCGCAGGGATCTGGTGTGGCGAGGACGGGAGGCGCGGCGGCGGGCGGGCGTGGGATGGGGCACGAGCGGTCCGGTGGTGGGCGTGGACGGTGGTGAGGACCACGTGGTTCTCGCCCGCGGTCGACGGGCAAACATCGACCGCGTCCGCCCGGGACGAGCCCGGGTCGGCGTCAAGCGCTCGCGTCGGCTTGCGACGTCCGCCGCACCTCGGCTCGCCGTGTTCCATGCCCGCCCTCGCGGGTAGTCCCCGCGTCATGCGAGGCCCGGGTCGATGAGTGGCGAGGTGCAGACGGGGACGGTCGAGACCGACATCCCGGCGCGGCTGGACCGCCTGCCGTGGGCGCGATGGCACTGGATGATCGTCGTCGGGCTCGGGACCGTGTGGATCCTCGACGGGCTGGAGGTCACGATCGTCGGCAACGTCGGCGGCCGGATCGCGCAGCCGGGCAGCGGCCTGTCGCTGTCGCCGAGCGAGATCACCGGGCTGGCGGCCTCGCTCTACGTCGCGGGCGCATGCGTCGGCGCGCTGTTCTTCGGGTGGCTGACCGACCGCTTCGGGCGCAAGAAGCTGTTCCTCATCACCTTGGTGGTCTACCTGGTCGCGACCGCGCTCACCGCGCTGTCGTTTCAGCCCTGGTGGTTCTTCGCCTGCCGCTTCTTGACCGGCTTCGGCATCGGCGGCGAGTACGCGGCGATCAACTCGGCGATCGACGAGCTGATCCCCAGCGCGCACCGTGGCCGCGTCGACCTCGCGATCAACGGCAGCTTCTGGTTCGGCGCGCTGCTGTCGATCGTCGCGCTCGACGAGTCGCTGCTGCCCGACAACGTCGGCTGGCGCGTGTCGTTCGGCCTCGGCGTCCTGCTCGGGACCGTGATCCTGCTCGTGCGCCGCCACGTGCCCGAGAGCCCGCGCTGGCTGCTCATCCACGGCCGCGAGGAGGAGGCCGAGGCGATCGTCGCCGACATCGAGGACCGCGTGCGGGAAGAGACCGGTGAGGATCTCCCCGAGCCCGACGACACCATCAAGATCCGCCAGCGGCGGACGATCGGCTTCGGCGAGATCGCCAAGACCCTGGTGAAGGTCTACCCGCAGCGGACGGTGCTCGGCCTGTCGCTGTTCATCGGCCAGGCGTTCCTCTACAACGCCATCACGTTCGGCTACGCCACGATCCTGATCGAGTACTTCAAGGTGCCCTCGGGCCACACGGGCTACTACTACGCCATCATCGCGGCCGGCAACTTCATCGGCCCGCTGCTCCTGGGCCGGCTGTTCGACACCATCGGGCGCAAGCCGATGATCGCCGGCACCTACATCCTGTCCGGCGTCCTGCTGCTCGGCACCGCGCTGCTGTTCCAGCGCGGCGCGCTGAACGCGACCACGACGACCGTCTGCTGGACCGTGGTGCTGTTCTTCGCCTCGACCGGCGCGAGCGCCGCGTACCTCACCGTCAGCGAGGTGTTCCCGATGGAGACCCGCGCGATGGCCATCGCGTTCTTCTACGCCATCGGCACGGCGATCGGCGGCATCACCGGCCCGCAGCTCTTCTCCCGCCTGATCGCCTCCGGCGACGACGGTCAGGTGGCGCTCGCCTTCGCGATCGGCGCCGTGCTCATGATCGCCGGCGGCATCGTCGCGCTGTTCTTCGGCGTCGCGGCCGAGCGACGAAGCCTGGAGAGCATCGCCAAGCCGCTGACGGCGCAGGACCCGGCCGCGCAGACGACGGCGGCGTGAACGGCGGCGCGGCCGCGGAGATCCGCGCGGCGATCGTCGTCCCCGGCCACGACCTGCGCGAGGTCGTCGTCCGTGCGCCGCCGTCCCGGGCGCTCGGCCGACAACCCATGCCTGCGCCGTGGCGCATCGGGTAGCCCGTCGGCATGCTCATCGTCAACGCGCTCGTGCTCGCCGCCGATGCCGGCCGCGGCGGCCAGGACCCCGGCACGGGCCTCGCCCTCGGGCTGATCGCGGCGGTCGTCGTCGCGGTCGTCCTCCTCGCCGTCGCCGGCTTCTGGCTCGCCCACCGCCTGACCTCCAACAGCAAGGGCGGGGTCCAGCCGCCGCCCGGCGAGTTCGAGCGCGGCAATCCGCCGTTCGAGTCGATCGGCCGCCGCCGCAAGCGTTGAGCGGCGGCGCCTCGACGAGGTCGGCCGACGTCCAGCGGCTGCCGGCGATGCCGGTCGAAGATGAGGGCCGGGCCTCCTGCGCCCTGGCTGGGTCAGGGCGCCGCGTCGTGGCCCGGCGTGCGCCGGCGCTGCTTCATCTCGGCCTCCAGAACGTGGCGCCGCCCGTCGGTGAGCGCCGCGCGGACGGCCTGCTCGTGGGCGCGGAAGACCGACCAGTAGCCGTCGTCGAACTCCTCGACGACCCGGAAGGTCCAGCGGTCCGGCAGCACGTTGCGTCCCAGCAGCTCCTCGCGCAGCGCGCCCGCCAGGTCCTCCCGCCCCAGGCGGCCGAGACCCTGGAAGACCTCGTCGAGCTTGAGGTCGGCCTCGCCGATCAGCTGGTGGAAGGCGTACAGGTGCCCCCGGGCGCGCTCGACCTTCTCCAGCGCCTCGCTCATGTCACCGGCGGTCTGCACAGCGGCGTCTGAGGCGCCGTCGGGGCGGGCGTGGGCATCGTCGAGGGTCGTCACGCCTACGCTCTATCCGCCGCGGCGGCCCGCCAACCGGCGTCGTTCAGCGTTGGGCGCGCGCGACGCGGAGCCGTGAGTAGGCTGTGCGTACGCGAGTTCTACCCGGACTGAAGCCAGGACGGGGGAGGAACGCGGGCCGCGCGGACGGTTCATCCGTCTCTCTCCTTCTCTTCGCGCGCGCCCGTTCCCAGGAGGGAGGCGAGAACGGTCGCGGACCATGTCCGACACCGAAGCAGAGCAGTCCACCACCGACGGCGGCTCCAAGGCAGCGGCGATCTCCAACGCGGTCGTGCGCCTCCTCAGCGAGTACACCGGTCGCGGACCGACCAAGGCCCGCACCCACCTCACCAAGGACCTCGTCACCGTGCTGCTCGAGCAGACGCTGACCAAGGGCGAGCGCAGCCTCGTCGGCGACGGCAAGACCGATCTCGTCCTGTCCATGCGCTTCGCCTTCCAGCAGACGATGCGCGACGACCTCGTCACCAGCGTCGAGCAGATCACCGGACGGCAGGTCGCCGCGTTCATGAGCGCCAACCACCTCGACCCCGACATGGCCGTCGAGAGCTTCGTCCTCGTCCCCGAGCGGTCGGACGCTGCGTGACGGCTCCCGGCGCCGGCGGCCCGCCTCCGGACCCGAACGCCGGTCAACCGCCTCGACGGCCCACCTCCCCAGAGCTGGCCAGCAGCGACGACGAACGCGTCGTCGAGCTGCTCAGCGAACTGCTGCGACGCACGCACCTCAGCGCTCCGTCGGACCTGGCCGCGATCGTCGCAGACCAAGCTCGCAGCATCGGGGCCTGCCAGCTCGACCTCTATCTCGTCAACTACGAGCTCGACGCGCTGGTCGCGCTCCCTATCGCCGGATCGCAGGCTGAGACGCTCTCGGTCACGGGCACCATCGCCGGTCGGGCCTTCAGGGCGACGACGATCCTCCGACCGCCGCACGCCGACGACAGCCCGCTGCGGCTCTGGGTTCCCCTGATCGACGGCACCGAGCGCTTGGGCGTGATGGGTGTCACGTTCCCCGCCGGCTCGGCAGCGGATCCCTTGCTGGCGGTCTGCGAGCGATACGCGCATATGTTCTCGTTGCTCATCGTGACCAAGGGTGCCTTCGGGGACACGTTCGTGAAGACGCGCCGGCGCCGGTCGATGACGATCGCCTCGGAGTTGGCATGGTCGTTGGCGCCCCCACTGGTCTTCGCCACCGACGGACTGGCCCTCGCGGGCATGCTCGAGCCGGCGTATGACAACGGCGGCGACGCCCTCGACTACGCCGTCGACGACGGCGTGCTGCACCTGGCGGTCTTCGACGCCATGGGCCACGGGCTCGCGGCCGCAGGCGTCGCGGCCTTCGCGATCGCCGCCTACCGCCACAGCCGCCGCGACGGACTCGACCTCGTCCAGACCCGCGATGCCATGCACGACGCGGTCGCCGACCAGTTCCCCGACGAGCGCTACGTCACCGCCGTCATCGCCCAGCTCGAGCTGCGCACCGGTCGGCTGTCCTGGATCAGCGCCGGCCACCCGCCGCCGCTGGTCATCCGCAACGGGCGCACGGCACGGGTGCTCTCCGCCGCTCCGTGCCTGCCGCTCGGCGTGCCACTCGACGGCCCACCGGCACGCGTCGCCCGCGAGATGCTCGAGCCCGGCGACCTCGTGCTGTTCTACACCGACGGGCTGACTGAGGCCCGCGGCCACGACGGCCGGCCATTCGCCACCGACGGCCTCAGCGCGTTCATCGAACGCGAAGCATCCGGCGGCCACCCGGCCCCCGAGACGCTGCGGCGCCTGCGCCAGACCATCGTCGGCGTGCAGCCCGACGGCCTCAGCGACGACGCGACCGCCCTGCTGGTCGAGTGGAACCGCGGCAGCGAAGACGCGATGCTCCCGCCCACGGTCGACTGATCCACCGGTTGGGCGTCACACCGCCGCCGAGCGCGATTCGACGAGCGCGGCGTGCTCCAGCGCGTACCACTCGCCGGCGTCCATCACCTCCAGCAACGGGTCGGCGACCAGGCGATACCCGAGCCCGTCGGGATGCTCGACGATCGAACGCCCGGGGCTGGCGGCCAGCCACGTGCCCCACGCGGCCGCCGCAGGATGCCACGCGATGGCCAACCCTCGGATGATCGGCCTGCGCGTGGCGGCGATGCGCTTCATGGTGGCGCGAGCTACCCGAAGACCGGCCGAGCGCACGCACCGGTTGTCGGCGGCGTCGAAGGTCGTGCAGATCAGGCCGCCGGGCTTGACGTCGAAGGGGTTCGCGCGCGCGGGCTGGGCCGCGACCGCCGGGGCGACGGCCCGCTACGGACGCCGCAGCCATCCGACGCCCGGACGGGCGACGCCGGGCGAATGACCCGCCAAGCGGGCGGGAGAGGAGGTGCAGGACGTCGACGCCGGGGAGAACATCCGGGCCTCGGGCGAGAACATGCGCGCCTCGGGACCGAACATGCGGGCCTGCGGGGAGAACATCCGGTTCTGCGGGGCGAACATCCGGTTCTGCGGGGCGAAGATGCGGTTGTCGTGGACGGGGCTCGTGGTGGTGTTCATGGAGCGGAACTCTGCGGCTGAGGCCCGGTGGCGCACATCGGGCGACCGCGTCCACTTCGCCGTCCAGGCGTCCTATTCACCACCAGGTAGGGGTCCTAGGCCCCGCGGCCTAGGACCCCTAGGCCCGGCGAGATAGGACGGTCGCGCCCGCCGCTCGACGTCGTCGCCCGATGCGCGCGCCGGCCCCTCAGCGTCACCGTCTGCGTCATGCACACCGCGCTGCGTCATCCCCGCTTCGCCCGCCTGCTGGCCGCGCTGGCCGTCTCCCAGGCCGGCGACTGGCTCTACAACCTCGCGCTGCTCGCCTACGTCGACCACGAGACGCACTCGGCGACGTGGCTCGGCCTCACGACCGCCGCGCGCGTCGCGCCGATCGTCGTCGCGGGGCCGCTGGGCGGCGTCCTGGCCGATCGCGTCGACCGCCGCACGCTGATGATCGCGACCGACGTCGCGCGCGCCATGTTGATGGGGTTGCTCACGCTCGTCGCGGTCGCCGGCCTGCCGGTCATCCTGGCGCCGGCGCTCGCCGCGCTGGCGACGCTCGCGGCCGTCCCCCACGCCCCGAGCGTCGCGGTGAGCACGCCCCGGCTCGTCGACGCCGAGGACCTCCCCGCGGCCAACGCGGCACGCGCCGCGATCGGACCGGTCTGCATCGTCGCCGGGCCGGCGCTGGGCGCGATCCTCCTGCTCCTCGGGCCGCCGAGCCTGGCCTTCGCGCTCAACGGCCTGACGTTCCTCGTCTCGGCGTCGTTGGTGGTGTCGATCCCCGCGGGCCCGGCGTTCCGGCCCGCCCCGCGGACCGGCGCGGCCACCGCGCGCCCCACCGTCCTGGCCGACCTCCGCGCCGGGGCGCAGGCGCTGCTGGCGCGCGCGGGCACGCTCCGGCTCGTGGGGGCCGACATGGCCTGCAGCCTCGTCTACGGCGCGCTGAGCGTCCTGCTGCTGCTCGTCGCCGGCCGGCTGGGCCTCGGCGCCGATGGCTACGGCTACCTGCTCGGCGCGATGGGGCTGGGCGGCGTGGCCGGCGCCGCGGTCGCCGGGCC
>JAOPZG010000505.1 GCA_025964215.1 Conexibacter sp. | reverse complement strand
GCTGACCATAGATCACGAGCTGCCATACAAGTACGCAATCGCCGGCCGACCGTCCGATGCCCGGGAACCCCCTAGAGAGCCGCCCAGATGTCCCCATCGCCCTCCGCCCAGTACAGCCTCACGATCCGCGTCGAGATCGCCGACCGCCCCGGCATGCTCGGCCTCGTGGCGAGCGCGATCGGGCAGGCGGGCGCGAGCATCGGCTCGATCGACCTCGTCGAGGTCAAGGAGGACGTGCTGCTGCGCGACATCACGGTCGACGCGACCGGCGCCGAGCACTGGGACCAGATCGTCGCCGCGCTCGCGGCGCTCGACGGCGTCAGCGTCGTCGACACGACCGACCGCACGTTCCTGCTCCACATCGGCGGCAAGATCGAGCAGCACAACAAGTCGCCGCTGAAGACGCGCGCCGACCTGTCGATGGCCTACACGCCGGGCGTCGCGCGGGTCTGCATGGCGATCCACGACGATCCGGACAAGGCCTTCCAGTACACGATCAAGCGCAACACGGTGGCGGTCGTCTCCGACGGCACCGCGGTCCTCGGCCTCGGCGACATCGGCCCGCGCGCGGCGATGCCCGTGATGGAGGGCAAGGCCATGCTCTTCAAGGAGTTCGCCAACGTCGACGCGTTCCCGATCTGCCTCGACACGAAGGACCCCGAGGAGATCATCGCCGCGGTCAAGAACATCGCGCCGACCTTCGGCGGCATCAACCTGGAGGACATCTCCGCCCCGCGCTGCTTCGAGATCGAGGAGCGTCTGAAGGCCGAGCTCGACATCCCCGTCTTCCACGACGACCAGCACGGCACCGCGATCGTCACGCTCGCCGCGCTGATCAACGCCTGCAAGCTCACCGGCAAGTCCCTCCCCGACCTGCGCGTCCTGATCATCGGCCTCGGCGCCGCCGGCGTCGCGGTGACCAAGATCCTCATGGAGGCCGGCGTCCGCCACGTCATCGGCGCCGACTCGCGCGGCGTCCTGAGCACCGACCGCGGCGACTACGAAGACGGCACGATGCCGCCGATCAAGCGCTGGTACGCGGAGTCCACGAACCCCGACCGCCTCGGCGGCACGCCGGCGTCGGTCATCGACGGCATGGACCTCATGATCGGCCTGTCCGGCGCGAAGGTCTTCCCCGCCGAGGCGCTCGCGCGGATGAACAAGGACGCGATGGTCTTCGCGATGGCCAACCCGACGCCCGAGGTCTCCCCCGAGGAGGCCGCGCCGTACTGCCGGATCGTCGCCACCGGCCGCAGCGACTACCCCAACCAGATCAACAACGTCCTCGCCTTCCCGGGGATCTTCCGCGGCGCGCTCGACGTCCGCGCGCCGCGGATCACCGAGGCGATGAAGATGGCCGCCGCGAAGGCGATCGCCAACATCGTCCCGGAGTCCGAGCTGCGCGAGGACTACATCATCCCGTCGGTCTTCAACCGCGACGTCGCGCCGGCCGTGGCCGACGCCGTCGCGGCGCAGGCGCGCGCCGCCGGCGAGGACCGAGCGGGCGACACGATCGGGTTCGCCGCGCTCGACATCGAGCAGCTGCGCAATTGATCCTGGCGCCTTGAGGGGTACGTAGACCAGACGATGAACGTCACCCTCACCGGCGCCACCGGCCTGATCGGCACCAAGCTCGTCCGCGCGCTGCGCGACCACGGAGACACCGTCACCGTGCTGTCGCGCTCGCCCGAGAAGGCGCAGGCCCTGCTCGGCGTCGAGGCGGTCGCGTGGAACCCGCTCGCCGGCCCGGCGCCCGCCGAGGCGCTGCGCGGCCGCGACGCCGTCGTCCACCTCGCCGGCGAGCCCGTCGCCCAGCGCTGGAGCGACGACGTCAAGCACGCGATCCTCGAGAGCCGCGAGACCGGCACCCGCAACCTCGTCGCGGGGCTGCGCGCCGTGGGCGCGGAAGGGGCGGGCGGGGTCCGAGTCCTCGTCTCCTCCTCCGCCGTGGGCTACTACGGCAAGCACGGCGACGAGGCCGTGCCCGAGTCGACACCCGCGGGCGACGACTTCCTCGCCGGCGTCTGCGTCGCGTGGGAGCGCGAGGCCGACGCCGCGGCAGAGCTCGGCCTGCGCGTCGTGAAGATCCGCACCGGCGTCGTCCTGGACGCCGGCGGCGGCGCGCTGAAGACGATGCTGCCGCCGTTCAAGCTCGGCGTCGGCGGCCCGGTCGCCGGCGGCGAGCAGTACCTGCCGTGGATCCACGTCGACGACCTCGTCGGCCTCTACCTCCACGCCGTCACCGACGCGTCGTGGAGCGGGGCCTACAACGGCTCGGCGCCCGAGCCCGTCACCAACAAGGCGTTCAGCAAGGCGCTCGGCCGCGCCCTGCACCGGCCCGCGATCGCGCCGGTCCCGGCGTTCGCCATCAAGCTGCTCTACGGCGACATGGCCGAGATCGTCACCGAGGGCCAGCGCGCCGTGCCCGAGCGCCCGCTGGCCGGCGGCTTCGCCTTCGCGCACGCCGATCTCGACGCCGCGCTGGCCGACGCGCTGAAGTAGCGCGCGCCGCGGCCCGGGTGCCTCAGGCCGGCGGAGCCGGCGGCGCGGCCGCCTCGGCCTCGTCGTGCTCCTTGCGCGCCTTGCGCTGGGAGGCGATCGAGGTGGCCTTGGCCGGGATGACGAGCCAGATCAGGACGCCGACGGCGCTGAGCAGGAGCCCGGTGCCGAGCCCCCACTTCTCGCCGTAGCCCTTGCGGTTCGACAGCGAGCTGGCGATCCACGCCGAGCCGAGCCAGACGTAGAGCAGCCAGAAGGCCTTGGAGCCGATGGCGGCGAGGACGAGCGAAGCGGTCATTGGCAGATCAGGTCCCGAGGTAGGCTTCCATGACGCGCGGGTCGGTGCGCAGCGCGTCGGACTTGTCGGACAGCGCGACGGTCCCGGTCTCCAGGACGTACCCGCGGGCGGAGACGTCGAGCGCGTAGTTGGCGTTCTGCTCCACGAGCAGGATCGTGACGCCCTGCTGGTTGATCTCCCGGATGATCTCGTAGATCTTGTCCACGATCACCGGGGCGAGGCCGAGCGAGGGCTCGTCGAGCAGCAGCAGCTTGGGCTGCGCCATCAGCGCGCGGCCCATCGCGAGCATCTGCTGCTCGCCGCCGGACATGGTGCCGGCCTTCTGCTTCGAGCGCTCCTTCAAGCGCGGGAACATCTCGTAGACGCGGTCGAGGTCGGCGCGGATCGCCGCGCCGTCCTTGCGGGTGAACGCGCCCATCTCGAGGTTCTCGAGGACCGTCATGCGCGGGAAGATCCGCCGGCCCTCGGGCGAGTGCGCGATGCCGATCCCCGCGACCTCGTGCCCGGGCATGCCGGTGATGTCCTGGCCGAGGTAGTAGATGCTGCCCTCGCGCGGCGGGACGATGCCCGAGATCGAGCGCAGCGTCGTCGTCTTGCCGGCGCCGTTGGAGCCGATCAGCGTGACGATCTCGCCCTCGAAGACCTCGAGCGAGATCCCCTTGAGCGCCTCGATCGACCCGTAGAACGAGTGGATCGCGTCGACGTGCAGGACCGGCGTGCCGCCGCGGCCGTCGCCGCCCGCGCCGGGCACCGGGGCCGTGGGCGTGACGTCGCTCATGCCTGGCTCCCGAGGTAGGCCTCGATCACCTTGGGGTTCTGGCGAACCTCCTGCGGCGAGCCCTCGGCGATCTTCTCGCCGTGGTCGAGGACGGTGATGTGGTCGGAGACGTTCATGACGACCTTCATGTCGTGCTCGATGAGCAGGATCGACATGTCCTGCTCGGTGCGCAGCCGGTCCATCAGGCGGCGCAGCTCCTCGGACTCGGCGGCGTTCATGCCCGCCGTCGGCTCGTCGAGCAGCAGCAGCTTGGGCTCGGAGGCGAGCGCTCGCGCGATCTCCAGGCGGCGCTGGTCGCCGTACGGAAGGTTCATCGCGAGCTCGTCCTTGCGCTTGAGCCCGACGAAGTCGAGCAGCTCGCGCGCCCGCTCCTTCGCCGCCTTCTCCTCGCGCCGCACGAACGGCGTGCGCAGGACCATGCCCGTGACGCGCGAGCGCAGCCGCGGGTGCATGCCGACCTGGACGTTCTCGGTCGCCGTCATCGTCTTGAACAGCTTGATGTTCTGGAACGTCCGCGCCACGCCGGCCGCGGTGACGATGTCCGCGCGCTTGGCGGTGATGTCCTTGCCCTCGAAGATCACGCGGCCCGTCGTCGGCCGGTAGAGCCCGGTGAGGCAGTTGAAGAACGTGGTCTTCCCCGCCCCGTTGGGCCCGATCAGCGACACGATGGACTTGCGCGGGACGACGAAGTTCACGTCGTTGACGGCGACGAGGCCGCCGAAGACCTTCGAGACCCCCGTCGCGTCGAGGACCGGCGGCCCGGAGTGATCGACGGTGTTGCCGTCGAGGTTCGTGGTGGTCTCGCCCATCTCGCTCACTGACGCACCTCGTACATCTGCGACATGTCGCCGACCACCGCGGCGTCCTCGCCCTCGGTCTCCCCTTCGTGCAGCTCGAGCTTTCGCCGGCCGGATGGAAGGAGGCCCTCGGGGCGGAGCACCATCATGATCAACAGGAAGAAGCCGAACACGCCGTAGGAGACGGAGGTCGGGTCGAAGCCGATCGGGAGCTGGTTGAGCTCTGGGAGCCCGTAGCGGTTGAGCATCGAGAGCGCGACGGCCCCGACGATCACGCCCCAGATGTTGCCCATGCCGCCGATGATGATCATCGAGAGCACGAAGACGGAGAACCCGAACTCGAACTGGTCGACGTTCACGGTGTTGTTGTAGGAGCCGAGGAACGCGCCGGCGAAGCCGCCGAACGCGGCGCCGATCGCGTAGGCCCACAACTTGGTCCGGACCAGGTTGACGCCCATCGACGCGGCCGCGACCTCGTCCTCGCGGACGGCGATCCACGCCCGCCCGAGGCGCGAGTCGCGCAGCCGCCGGTTCACGAAGATCGTGAACACGACCATGCCGAGCGCCACCCAGTACGCGGGTTTCAGGTTGAGGTCCGAGTAGACCAGGTCCTTGGACCACGGCAGGTTGATGGTGTCGACCGGCGTGATGCCCTGGCGGCCGTTGGAGAAGTCGGTCGTGCCGATGCCGAACAGGCCGCTCGTCGAGTTCTCGAAGATGCGCGGCACGATCTCGCCGAAGGCGAGCGTCACGATCGCGAGGTAGTCGCCGCGCAGCCGCAGCGTCGGGGCGCCGAGCAGGATGCCCCACACCGCCGTGATCGCCATCGCGATGAAGATCACGATGAAGAAGTTGATGTGGATGCCCGGGATCTCGGCGTGCGTGCCGTTCAGCTTCAGCTGGAACGTCGCGCGGTCGCTCGAGAGGATGTGGATGCCCTTGCCCCCGTTGATGTCCGGGAACTGCTGGGAGCCGAACCAGCCGATCACGAACGCGCCGATGGCGTAGAACGCCACGTAGCCGAGGTCGAGCAGGCCGGCGAAGCCGACCACGATGTTCAGGCCCAGGGCCATGATCACGTAGGCCAGCGTCTGGATCGAGGCGTCCAGCAGCGAGCCCGTCCCCGCGATGTACGGGAACAGGATCGCCAGGATCAGGCCGCCGAGCATCCAGAGCGGCGGCGGCAGCGTCGCGGTCAGGGAGTCGAACCGCGTGCGGGCGGTGGCGAGCATGCTGCTCATCCCTCTCGCGTCTCCTCGCCGAAGAGGCCTTGGGGTCGGAAGACCATGACCATGATCAGGACGCCGAACACGACGGCGGGCGTCCACTGCGGGCCGAGCGGGAGCCCGAGGTAGTCCCCGGAGTCCGAGATCGCCTGGATCACGCCGATGATCAGGCCGCCGATGACGGCGCCCTTGAGGTTGCCGATGCCGCCCATGACCGCCGCGGTGAACGCGATCAGGCCGGCCGTGAAGCCCTGGTTGAAGCGGATCGTGCCGTTGTAGAGCGCGTAGATCAGCCCGGCCGCGCCGGCCATCAGGCCGCCGAGCAGGAACGTGAGCTGGATCGTGCGGTCGACGTCGATGCCCATCAGGCGGGCCGCGTCCGGGTCCTGGGCGGTCGCGCGCATGGCCTTGCCGTAGCGCGTGGAGCCGACGAACCAGAGCAGCGCGATGAGCAGCGGGACCGTCACGACGACGGCGAAGACGTCGGAGTGCTCGATCCCGACGTTGAAGATGGTGAAGTAGTCCTTCTGCGAGCCGATCAGGTCGGGCGCGCTGTCGGGCGTCGGCCTCCACAGCAGGCCGACGTTCTGCAGGATGAAGCTCATCCCGATGGCCGTGATCAGCGGCGCCAGCTTGGGCGCGTTGCGCAGCGGCCGGTAGGCCACGCGCTCGATCAGGACGTTGAGCGTGCCGCTGGCGAGCATCGCGAGGGCGAGCACGACGATGATCGAGCCGATCATCAGCGGCATCGCGGTGCCCTCGTCCACGCCGAAGGTGGCCCAGAGCGAGACCGACACGAACGAGCCGATCATGAACACCTCGCCATGGGCGAAGTTGATGAGCTCGACGATGCCGTAGACCAGCGTGTACCCGAGCGCGATCAGCGCCCAGATGGTCCCGTTGGAGAGCCCCGTCTTGACGTCGTCGAGGGTGTCGTGGGGCGAGTGCGCGAACTGGGCGACGAGCGCCAGCACGAGCAGCAGCGGCAAGGCGTAGGCGTTGACGACATCAGAGAGCTTGCGCGCGGGCGGTCCCGCCGACGCCGTCTCGGTGATGGATGCGGCTTCCATTGGATCCTTTGGCCGGGTACCACGGACCGCCGGCCGGGGCGCGAGGCCCCGGCCGGCAGATCACGAGGTGGGTCAGCTGGTCTGGGCCTTGATGACCTTGTCGAACACCAGCTTGCCGTCGACCACGCGATCTCCGCCGTAGACGGACAGCGTCGTGACGCCGTTCTCGTCGATCGAGTAGGTGCCGATCACAGACTCGCGGTTCTTAATCTTGAAGAAGGCGTCGATGACCGCCTGGCGGTCGTTGCCCTTGGCGCCGGCGTTCTTGATGGCCTCGAGCAGCACGCCCATGGCCTCGTAGCCATAGATCGCGTACGCCTCGGGGTCGGCGCCGTACTTCGCCTTGTACTTCTTGAAGAACTCCTGGCCGGAGGCCGGGTAGAGCTTCGGGTCGAGCGTCGGGTTCGTGATGTACGTGACCTTCTCGACCGACGAGCCGAGCTTCGACGTGAACGCCGTCTCGGCCACGCCGTCAGGACCGAACAGCTTCGCCGTCGGCATCGCGGCGTGGAGGTCCTTGAACAGCTGGACCGCGTTGTTGTCCGTGATGCCACCGAAGAACACGCAGTCGGCGCCCGTCGCCTTGATGGTCGTGGCGACCGAGCGGTAGTTGGCGGCCTTCGGGTCGATGCCGGTGTTGCCGACGATCGTCAGGCCCTGCGTCTTGGCGGCCGCGACGACGTTCTTCGCGAGACCGGAGCCGTAGACCTCCTTGTCGTTCAGGAGGTAGCTCTTGGTGCAGCCGTTGTCCTTCTGGTAGCTGACCTGAGCCGCGCCCTGGATGTGGTCGGCCGGGACGACGCGCCCGTAGGTGCGCTTGCCGGACGGGTAGTACTTGTCCGGCTCGCCCTTGTCGGCACCGAGCGAGCGGGTCAGGCCCGTCGCGGTGTTCGACGGCGAGACCTGCAGGATGTTCGCCTCGTTCAGGATCGGGATCGAGATCGCCGACGCGCCCGAGTTGAACTCACCCAGGTAGCCGATGGTCGACTTGTCCTGGGCCGCCTTGCGGGCATCGCCCGACGTGGCGCCCGGATCCCACTTGCCGGCCGCAGCCGTCGAGTCGTCCAGGCTGACGTACTTGATCGCGTAGTTGCCGATCTTGTTCCCCTGGCTCTCCAGCGCCAGCTTCTCGCCGTTGACGACCGAGAGCGACTGCGCTCGCGAGTCGCCCTGCAGCGGGAGGCTGGAGTAGATGGTCAGGCTCTTGGAGCCCGAGCTCGCGCTCGTGCTCGTTCCACTACTGCCGCTGTCGTTGTTGTCGCTGCCGCAAGCGGCAAGTCCGAACGACGACGCGGCCAGCAGGCAGCTCAAAGCTGCCACATGACGTACGCGCAACGTGTCCCCTCCTCAAGGGATCGAATACGGAGAGAGCGCGAGTCTAAACAGGCGTAGGGACGGCGCGCAATGGTCACCCCTCCACACCACAACGTGGAAATGTGGGTTGACCACTGTTCGGGTGCCACAGCGCGTCGCGAAAAGGCCCTGGGAGATGGCGTCATCGCACACCCGGCGGGCGGCGCGGGCGTCGGGACTGCGGGACCTGCGGCGCCGCTAGCGCTGGCGCTTGGCGGGGTTGTACTTCTGCAGCATCTGGACCGTCACCGCGATGACGATCAGGAGCGCGGCCAGCAGGAAGCTGTCCAGGGCCTTGGCTCCGAGCGCCCAGAGGACGATCCAGAGGCAGAGCGAGGCGACGATGGAGTACACGAGTCCCATGGCTGCGCGGATCCTATCGCCCTAGACGCGCAGGCGGCGCGCCGCGGGGTCCCAGCGCACGGCGGGCGCGCCGGCGTGGTGGACGCCGCCGACCCAGCGGTCGAGCGGGGCGAGCAGATCGGTCGCGTCGGCCTCGCCGGCGAGCACGCGCGCGCCGTCGTCGGTCAGCGCGAAGGCGCCGTGCTCGGTGCGCTCCAACAACGGTGTCAGGCGGCTGGCACGCCACCACAGCGTCGCGTCGCCGAGGTAGGGCCGGGCCTCGGGCGCGGTAGCGGCGGTGAAGAGCGCGGCGGGCGGCAGCGGGCCCTCGGCCAGCGCGGCGAGGACCTGGCGCTCGCTGCGCGCGAGGCCGTCGGTCGTCGCCGGATGCTCCTCGAGCAGGCGGCCG
>JAOPZG010000461.1 GCA_025964215.1 Conexibacter sp. | reverse complement strand
GGATCGGCGTGTTGGTCGCGCCGGCGAGGATCGTGTTCGCGCGGATGCCCTCCTGGCCGTGGGTGACGACGAGGTTGCGCATCAGCCCGGCGGTCCCGGACTTCGCGGCGTGGTAGTCCGGCGCGCCGGGCAGCGAGGCGTCGGGGCCCGCGGCCGAGGCGATCGCCACGATCGTCCCGGCGCCGCGCGCCCGCATCCCGGGCAGGATCGCGTGCAGGCCGAGGAACGGGCCGGTGAGGTTGACCTCGAGGCCCGCGCGCCACTGCGCGGGCGTCATGTCCCCGACCGCGGTGCGGTTCTGACCGGCGCCGTAGGAGAAGGCGTTGCTGACGTAGACGTCGATCGGACCGAGCTCCCGCTCGCAGACCGCGACGGCCGCGGCCCAGTCCTCCTCGCTGGTGACGTCGAGGTGCTGGTAGACGGCACGGCCGCCGCCGGCGGCGATCGCCGCCGTGGTCTCGGCGCCGAGGTCGTCGAGGATGTCGGTGACCAGGACCGCGGCGCCCTCGGCGGCGAACGTCGCGGCGATCGACGCGCCGATGCCGCGCGCCGAGCCGGTGATGATCGCGACCTTGCCGGCGAGCCGGCCGGCCATCAGATGATCACCGTCATGCCGCCGTCGGCGACGATGTTCGCGCCGGTGACGTAGGAGGACTCGTCGGAGGCGAGGAAGAGCGCCACCTGCACCATCTCCTCGACCCGCCCGGTGCGGGCCATCGCCGTCTTGCCGATCAGGTCGACGAGCGGGCTGCCGGGCCCTTCGGCCAGCAGGTCGGCGGTGGCCGGGCTCTCGATCAGGCCGGGCGACAGCGAGTTGGCGCGGATCCCGTGGTCGGCGCCCTCGGCGGCGAGCTGCCGCGTGAGGCCGATGACGGCCGCCTTGGTCGCGGCGTGCGCGACCTGCGGCATCCGCTTGAGGCCGGTGATCCCGGCGACCGAGCCGACGTTGACGATCGCGCCGCCGCCGCGCGCCACGAGGTGCGGCCAGGCGGCGCGGGTGCAGTAGAAGACGAGGTCGAGCTCGTTGCGGATCGTGAAGTCCCAGTCCTCGGTCGACATCTGGTCGATCGGGCCGAAGCGCGGGGCGCCGGCGTTGTTGTAGAGGACGTCGAAGCCGCCGAAGGCCTCGGCGGCGAAGGCGATCCACGCGTCGGCCGCGGCGGGGTCGCCGAGGTCGACCGGCGCCTGGCACTCGATCTCGCCGCCCTGGGCGCGCACCAGCGCCTCGGTCTCGTGGACGCCCTCGGCGTTGAGGTCGCATCCGACGATCCGCGCCCCTTCGCGGGAGAACAGCAGCGCCGCCTCCCGCCCCTGTCCCCCGGCGAGCCCGGAGATGACCACGACCTTGCCGGCAAGACGACCCGTATCTGCACTCATACCTGTCAACCATACATACTTTTAGGCCGTTCGCCGATCGGCTGCCTCGGCCACCAGGTCGGCCAGCGCGTCGGCGTACTCGCGCGCCTGCGGGACGACGCCCGCGAGGTTCAGCGCGCCGTGCGTGAGGCCCGGGAAGTCGGCCAGCCGGGTGGGGACGCCGGCCTCCTGCAGGCGCTCGGCGTAGGCCACGTCCTCGTCGTGGTGGGGATCGCACTCGCAGGCGACGACGGTGGCGGGCGCGAGGCCGGCCAGGTCGGGGTGGCGCAGCAGCGCGGCACGGGGCGGGATCCGGTCGTAGCGCTCGGCGTCGAGGTCGGCGCTCAGCTCGGGTCCGAGGTAGCGCCGCCAGACCAGGTGCATCATCTTGGTCGTCAGCAGGTGGTCCTCGCCATAGGCCAGGCACGACGGGCGCGTCAGGTCGGCGTCGACCGTCGGCGTGATCAGGAACTGGTGGGCGACCGGCGGGCCGCCGGCCTCGCGGGCCATCAGGGCCACCGCGCCGGCGACGTTGCCGCCGCTGCTCTCGCCGGCGACGATGACGTGGTCGGGATGGCCGCCGAGCCGCTCGGCGTTCGCGCTGACCCACTGAAGCGCGGCGTAGCCGTCCTCGATCGCCGCTGGATGGGGATGCTCGGGCGCCAGCCGGTAGGAGGCGCTGATCACGATGACGCCCGCGCGCTCGGCGATCGCGCGGACCGGGCGGTCGACCGAGTCGATGTCGCCCATCTGCCAGCCGCCGCCGTGCCAGAACAGGACGATCGGGAGATCCGGCGCGTCCGACGGCCAGTAGCCGCGCGCCGCCAGCGGGCCGGCCGGACCGGGGATCCCGAGGTCGCGCACGCGGTGCAGCGCGACCGGCTCCTGCTGCGTGGCGCCGCCGAGCTGCGCCATCGCTTCGCGATCCTGCAGCACGGTGCCCGTGCCCAGCTCGTAGCCGCCGCCCGCGGCGATGGCGTCGAGGATCGTGCGGATCTCGGGATACAAAGGCATGACGGCTCCTGGTCGGGGATCTCGGCCTACCATACGCATAGTTGTCGGCGATCGTGCGGCTACCATCCGGGTATGCCGCTCAACGGGGTCCGGACCATGCAGGGACGCGAGGTCGTCGTCGTGGAGGCCGTGCGCACGCCGATCGGCCGCGGCCATCCCGAGAAGGGCGTCTACCGCGACCTGCATCCCAACGTCCTGCTCGGCGCCGCCTACCGCGCCGTCGTCGAGCGCGCGGGGATCGACCCGGCGCTGGTCGACGACGCCGTCGCCGGCTGCGTCTCGCAGGTCGGCGAGCAGTCGGCGATCGGCCGCAACGCCTGGCTGCAGGCCGGGCTCCCGGAGACCACGCCCGCCACGACGATCGATCGCAAGTGCGGCTCCGGCCAGCAGGCCGTCACGTTCGCGACGGCGCTGATCGCGTCCGGGATGGCCGACGTCGCCATCGGCGCCGGGGTCGAGCACATGGGCCGGATCCCGATCGGCGCCAGCGCGACGGCCGGCGACCTCGGGACGCCGCATCCGCCGGAGCTGCTGGAGCGCTACCCGCTGGTCAACCAGGGCGTCTCGGCTGAGATGATCGCCCAGCGCTGGAAGGTCACCCGCGCCGAGCAGGACGCACTCAGCCTCGAGTCGCACCGCCGTGCCGCGCGGGCGACCGACGAGGGTCGCTTCGCGCGCGAGATCGTCCCGCTGACCGCGAACGGCGCCGAGGTCGCGCGCGACCAGGGCATCCGCGAGGACACGAGCCTCGAGCGGCTCGCCGCGCTGCCCGCGGCCTTCCAGGAGGGCGGCGCGATCACCGCCGGCAACTCCTCGCAGATCTCCGACGGCGCGTCCGCCGTCCTGCTCATGGCGCGCGAGAAGGCCGACGAGCTCGGCCTGCGCCCGCGCGCGCGGATCGTCGACGCGCTCGCCGTCGGCGTCGATCCCGTGCTGATGCTCACCGGTCCGATCCCCGCGACGCGCAAGATCCTGGAGCGCAACGGCCTGGCCCTCGGCGACCTCGACCTCGTGGAGATCAACGAGGCCTTCGCGTCGGTGGTCTGCGCGTGGCAGCGCGAGCTCGGCGCCGACCTCGACCGCGTCAACGTCAACGGCGGCGCGATCGCGCTGGGCCACCCGCTCGGCGCCTCGGGCGCGCGGCTGATCACCACGCTCCTGCACGAGCTCGAGCGCAGCGACGGCGAGCTGGGCCTGGTGACGATGTGCACCGCCGGCGGGATGGGCACGGCGACGCTCCTGCAGCGCGTGTAGCCGGGGCCTTACACTCGCAACCATATGCATGGTTCGCAGAGCAACGACGCCGTCGCCGTCCTCTTCGAAGGCCGCCCGCCGGTGGCCGGGGCCGCGCGCCCCGACGGCGACGCGCTGTGGATCGGAGAGACCGCGCTGGAGGCCGCGACCGGCTGGGCGCTCAAGCCCGAGGGGATGTGCCGCGGCGAGGCCTGCGTGCCGCTGGCGCCGGGCGCCACGGCAGGCGGCGAGGTCGACCTCGC
>JAOPZG010000031.1 GCA_025964215.1 Conexibacter sp. | reverse complement strand
ATCAGCGTCGCGAAGTGGTGGACCTCGCGCGGCTCGCCCGACTCGAGCACCAGGCCGGCGCGCAGCCGCGTGCCCTCGCGCACCAGGTGGTGGTGCACGGCGGCGACGGCAAGCAGCGCCGCGATCGGCGCGCGGTCGGCCTTCACCGCCCGGTCGGACAGGATCAGGATGTTGACGCCGCCCGCGATCGCGGCGCTGGCCGCGTCGCAGACCTCGGTGAGAGCCCGCACCATCCCCTCGGGGCCGTCGGCGACCGGCCAGGTCAGGTCGATCGTGTGGGCGGCGAAGACGTCGTGGCTGACGTGGCGCAGCGTCTCGAGCTCCTGGTTGCGCAGGATCGGCTGCTGCATGACGAGCTGGTGCGCGTGCTCGGGCGACTCGGCCATCAGGTTCAGCTCGGCCCCGACCCCGGTGCCCAGGGACATGACGATCGACTCGCGGATCGGGTCGATCGGGGGGTTGGTGACCTGCGCGAAGAGCTGCTTGAAGTAGGAGAACAGCGGCGGCTGCTGGTCGGAGAGGACCGCGAGCGCGTTGTCGTTGCCCATCGAGCCGATCGGCTCCTCGCCCGCCCGCGCCATCGGGCCGATCAGCACGCGCAGGTCCTCCTGCGTGTAGCCGAACGCCAGCTGCAGGGCGCGCAGCGGCTCTTCGAGTGGACGCGCCTGCCTCGGCGGAAGGTCGTTGAAGTGCACGACGTTCTCGGCGACCCACTGGCCGTAGGGCCGCTGCGTCGCCACCTCGCGCTTGACCTCATGGTCCTCCACGATGCGGCCCTTGTCGAGGTCGACGAGGAAGAGCTTGCCCGGCGCGAGCCGGCCGAGGCGCTTCACGTTGTCGGGCAGGATCGGCAGCATCCCGGCCTCGGAGCCGAGGATCACGTGGCCGTCCTTGGTCTCGACCCAGCGGCCGGGGCGCAGCCCGTTGCGGTCCAGGGTCGCGCCGACGAGCGTGCCGTCGGTGAAGCACACCGACGCGGGGCCGTCCCACGGCTCCATGAGACACGCGTGGTAGGCGTAGAAGCCCTTGAGGTGCTCCGGGAGGTCGTCGCGATCGCGGTAGGCCTCGGGGATCATCATCATCGCCGCGTGCGGCAACGTCCTGCCGGCGAGCATGAGCAGCTCGAGCACGTTGTCGAACGTCGCGGAGTCCGACCCGCCCGGACGCACGACGGGCATCACCTTCTGGAGGTCGATGCCGAAGAGCTCGCTGGCCAGCTGGCTCTCGCGGGCGCGCATCCAGTTGACGTTGCCCATCAGGGTGTTGATCTCGCCGTTGTGGCAGATCACCCGATAGGGGTGCGCGCGCTCCCAGCTCGGGAAGGTGTTGGTCGAGAAGCGCGAGTGCACCAGCGCCAGCGCGGAGGCGAAGCGCTCGTCGGCCAGGTCCGGATAGAAGTGCCGGAGCTGGTGGGAGATCAGCATCCCCTTGTAGACAAGCGTCCGCGACGAGCACGAGGACGCGTAGAAGTCCGGCCCCGCCGCGATCTCGACGATTCGCCGGATCACGTAGAGCTTGCGCTCGAAGGCCATGTCATTGCCCTCGAAGCCCGGGCCGGCGGCGATGAACAGCTGCCGCATGCACGGTCGTGAGGCGGCGGCGGTGTCGCCGACGTGCTGCTCGTCGACCGGCACGTCGCGCCAGCCGAGAACGCGCTGACCCTCGACGCGCACGTTCAGCTCGACCAGCTGCTCGATCTTCTCCCGGCGCGCCGGATCGGTCGGCAGGAAGCACTGCGCCACCCCGTACTGGCCGCGCGGCGGCAGCTCGAAGTCCACGACGGCGCGCAGGAACGCGTCGGGCATCTGGACCAGGATCCCGGCCCCGTCGCCGGTCCGGACGTCCGCCCCCTCCGCCCCGCGGTGCTCGAGGTTGTCGAGCGCGACGAGCGCGCGGTCGACGACGTCGTGGGTCGGCACGTTGTCGAGGCGCGCCACCATGGCGACGCCGCACGCATCGTGCTCGAACCTAGGGTCGTAGAGGCCGTCGGCCTGTGGCGGCTGGTTGACTGAAGACATGGACGCTCCCGTGCGGCGGCGCGGAGGGCGGGGGGAAGGAGCCGGAAGCGTAGCGAAGCTCCGCGCCGGGATGCGAGTCCGGGGCATAGACTCCCGGCCCGGCAAGCACGCGACTAGAAGGAGGGGGCGATGGGCACTACGGCTGACGATCCCGGCAATTCGCCGCCCCTCGACGCTGCACACGGTCCTGACGTGCCCAAGAGTCCTGATCTCGAGTTGACGCTGCCGGCCCGCGCGGAGAACGTCGCGGTCGTCCGCCACGCCCTCGGCGGTTTCGGGGACGCGCTCGACGTGCCCGACCAGGCGCTGGCCGACATCAAGCTCGCGGTGACCGAGGCGTGCACGAACGTGGTCGTCCACGCCTATCCGGACGGCGAGGGGCCACTCGGCGTCAGCGCGTGGGTGCGCGACCACCGGCTCACGGTGGTCGTCCACGACGAGGGCCGCGGGATGCTCCCCCGGGCCGACAGCCCCGGGCTCGGGCTCGGGCTGCCGCTGATCGCGACCCTGGCCGAGTCGCTTGAGCTCGGTAAGGGCACCGACGAGCGCACCGAGGTGCGCATGACCTTCTCGCTCGCCGACGGCGAGGCCCCGGCTTGAGCGCCGTTGACAACCCCAAGCCCAACGAGGCCACGGTGTCCGTCGCCCACGGGCCGCTCGTCGGCGCAGTCCTGGGCCGCGTCGTCGGCATGCTCGCCGCGCGCGCGCAATGCCCGATCGACCGTCTCGACGACGCGCTGCTCATCACCGATGCCGTCGCGGCGCACGCGCCGCGGTTCTCCACCGGCGACCATCTCCGCGTGGTGGTGCGCACAGACGACTCCTGGCTGGAGCTCGTCGTCGGCCCACTCGCGGCGGGCGGAACCGAGGGGCTCGTCGCCGACGCGACGCTCCCGGGCGTGGGCAATGTGCTCGAAAGGGTGGCCGATGAGGTCGACAAGACCGCGGGCGACGCAGGCGAGCAGCTACGCATCCGCCTGTCGTTCGGATCGTCCGAGAACTGAAACCGTCACAATAGGAACGCGATGCCACCGGAGTTCAGCCTCAGCCAGGAATCGCTCGACGCAGAGCGGCATGTGATCGCCGTTCGGGGCGAGATCGATTTGTTCACCGCCCCGGACATGAAGGCTGCGCTGTCGGAGGCCATCGAGTCCGGCCACTCGCGGATCGCGGTCGACCTGACCGACACGACCTTCCTGGACTCGACGGCCCTCGGCGTCTTGATAGGCGCGGTCAAGCGCCTGCGCTCGCGCGACGGCCGCCTGACGATCGTCAACGTCGACGAGAACATCGCCAAGACCTTCGAGATCACGGGCCTCGACCAGATCTTCCCGATCAGCTCGACGCGCGAGGACGCCATCAAGGCGCTCGACGTAGACGAAGCGCCCGCCTCCCCGCAGGCTTAGACCGTCTACGCCGCGAGCTGGTCCGCGCGGTGCAGCCCGGGCGCCCGCTTGCTCCCGGTGATCAGCTCCAGCACGGCGTCCTCGATGTCGCCCTGGATCGCCGTCGCGGATGGGTCGGCCGCCAGGTCGTGCACCGCGACGATCACGCCGTCGCGGTAGCGGTCGAAGACACGCGGGTCGATATAGGACGCGCGTGCGACCGCCGGCGTGTTGCCCAGGTGGTAGGCGACCTCCTTGACGGCCCGCGCGATCGCGCGCTTGCGCCCGGTCTTGGTCCCGGCCACATGGCCGGAGACGGCCAGCGCGACGGCCGCCATCACCGTCGCGCCCCAGGTGCGGAAGTCCTTCGCCGAGACGTCGAGGCCCGTCGACTCCTTGAGGTAGGCGTTGATGTCCGCAGAGCGGACATCAACCCAGCGGCCCGAGCTCTTGTAGGCCAGCAGCTCGTCGTCCCCGCCGCGGCGGTTCTTCAGCTGCGTGATCGTGTCGGCGATCGCGGGGTCGACCACCGCTTGGATCCTGCGCTTGCCGCTCTTGGCGGGATAGTCGAACAGCAGCGTGTCGCCGTTGACGCGCGCGTGGCGCTTCTTCATGGTCGCCAGGCCGTAGCTCTCGTTGGTGACCGCGTAGTCCTCCGACCCGATCCGGAAGAAGCCGCGATCCAGCAGCCGCACCGCGCAGGCCAGGACGTGCCGGCGGTCCATCCGGCTGCCCTCGAGGTCTGCTGCGAGGCGTTCGCGCAGATCAGGCAGAGCCCGTGCGAAGACCACCATCTCGTCGAACTTCTGCTGGTCGCGCCGCGCGCGCCAGCGCGGGTGGTACAGGTACTGCTTGCGGCCGCGGTCGTCGGTGCCGGTCGCCTGGATGTGGCCCCCCGGGTAGGGACAGATCCAGACGCCCTGCCACGCGGGCGGGATCGCAAGCTCGCCGATGCGCGCCAGCACCTCGTCGTCGTCGATGCGCTCGCCGTCCGGACCGAGATACTCGAATCCCTTGCCGCGGCGGCGCCGCGTCAGCCCGGGCCCGGCGCAGTCCGAGCGCCGCAGTCGTGTCGTCGGGGTGCTCGCCATCGTGGCGACGTGCATACCCGGAAGTGGCGCCCCACTCCCCCGCGTTTCGCAAACGACAGCTAGCGCTTGGCGGCCGGCCTCTTGGCCGGCGCCTTCTTCGCCCGCGGCTTGGCGGGCTCCTTCTTGGCACCCGACTTGCCGTCGCCCTCCGGCTTGCCCTTCTGCACCGCGTCCAGCGAAGCCTTGAGCGCCGCCATGAGGTCGGGCACCGGCTTGGCCTCCTCCTCGCGCGCGGGCTGGACGGCCACCTCCTTGCCCTCGGCCTTGCGCTCGATCAGCGCCAGCACGTCCTCGCGGTAGGTGTCGGCGTACTTGCCGGGCTCGAAGTCGCCCGCGAGCGAGTCGACGAGCATCTTGGCCATCTCGACCTCGCGCTCGTTGGTCTGGACGTCGTCCGGGATGTCGTCGATGCGATCGGCCGGCACGACCTCGTCGGCGAAGATCATGGTCGACATGCCCAGGACGCCGCCATCCATCGGCCGGATCGCGACGAGGTTCTCCTTCTGGCGGATGACGACCTTGGCGATCGCGACGCGGTTGGTCTCGCGCATCGCCTCGAGCAGCAGCCGGTAGGGCTTGGCGCCGCCCGGCCCGGGCGCTAGGTAGTACGGGTGGTCGTAGAATCTCGGGTCGATCTCGTCGAGGTCGACGAAGTCCTCGATGTCGATGGTCTTCGTCTTGGCGGGCTGGACGGAGTCGAGCTCGGCCGGGTCGATCACCACGTAGCGGTCCGAGGAGATCTCATAGCCCTTCACGAGATCCTCGTAGGCGACCTCCTCCCCGGTGGAGGCGTCGACGCGCTTCTGCGCGATCCGCGAGCCCGTCTTGGCGTTGAGCTGGTTGAAGCGGACGGACTTGCGGTTGACCGCGCTGTACAGCTTGACGGGCACGGTGACGAGCCCGAAGCTGATGGCGCCGGTCCAGATCGAACGGGGCATGAACCGGCAAGTGTGCCCGACGGGACCCTGTTTGCACACTCCCCGCAGGGATTCTTGCGTGCCGCCGCGGCAGACGCTACGCCTCGGCGCCTCCCGCGAACGCCTCGACCATCTTGGTGGTGAAGGCCGGGAGGTCGTCGGGCTTGCGCGAGGTGACGAGGTTCTCGTCGACGACGACCTCCTCGTCGACCCAGGTCGCGCCGGCGTTGCGCAGGTCGGTCTGGAGCGACGGCCACGAGGTCAGCGTGCGGTCGCGGAGCACGTCGGCCTCGATCAGCGTCCACGGCGCGTGGCAGATCGCGGCGACCGGCTTGCCCGCGTCGAAGAACGCGCGGACGAACGCGACGGCCTCGGGATGCGTGCGCAGGTCGTCCGGGTTCGCGACGCCGCCGGGGAGCATCAGCGCGTCGTAGTCCTCGGCGCTCGCGTCGCCGACGACGCGGTCGACGGGGAAGGCGTCGGCCTTGTCGAGGTGGTCGAAGGCCTGCGCCTCGCCGGACTCGGGCGCGAGCAGCTCGACGGTCGCCCCCGCCTCCTCGAGCGCCTGGCGCGGCTCGGTCAGCTCGACCTGCTCGATGCCCTCGTTCGCGACGAGGATCGCGACCTTCCTGCCCTTCAGCGCGTCGGCCATCGGCGGGCGCCTCCTTGGATTCGGTGTCGGGTTGCTGCGGGTAGGGCTCACCGCATGACCACGACCCGAAACGCGAGTCAGGGGATCCTGGCCGACGACAAGTCAGACGAGCGCGAGCAGATCGTCGAGATGCTCAAGAAGGCCTACTGGATGGAGCTCGAGACGGTGATGTCCTACATCACGAACTCCGTCAACCCGGACGGCGTCCGGGCCCAGGAGATCATCGAGTCGCTCAACACCGACATCCAGGAGGAGCTCGGCCACGCGCAGCAGTTCGCCGCGCGCATCAAGGAGCTCTACGGGGTCGTCCCCGGCTCCATGGACTTCACGCCGGAGCAGACCTACCTCCAGCCGCCCGAGCACCAGACCGACGTCGTCCACGTCATCAAGGGCGTCATCGAGGCCGAGACCGGCGCGATCGAGCACTACAACGCGATCATCGAGGCCACCGAGGGCACCGACCCCGTGACCAACGACATGGTCATCGCGATCCTCCGCGACGAGGAGGGCCACCGCCGCCTCTTCGAGGGCTACCTGCGGGAGTACGAGGCGGAGGGGCTGGCGTAGCGCCAAGCCCTCCGGGACCCGCGGTCGCGGTCGCGCCTCAGCGCACGATCGCGACCGCCGCCTCCGGCGAGGCGACGCGGAAGGAGAAGGACTCCTCGAGGTAGAGGGTGACGGAGTCGGCGTCGTGCGAGTGGTAGCCGACGGCGATGTCCTGGCCGGAGTCGAAGAGGAAGTCGCCGCCGCGCTGGGAGAGGACGATGCCGCCGTCGACGCCGGGGGCCCAGACGATCGGGCCGCCGAGGATCTTGCGCAGGTGGTCGAAGAGCGGGTAGCCGCCGTGCTCGGCGGTCTCGGTCACGCGGGTGTACTCCTCGCGGCCGAGGGCCAGGCCGTAGGGCCCGGACACGCCGTTGCGCAGCAGCGTCTCGACGGCCCGCGCGACGTGCGAGGGCCAGCGGTCGATGACGTCGCCGCACGGGATCGGGTCGTGCGGCGAGACGCGCGCGATGCCGTCGAAGCCGGCGTCCGACCAGCCGTGGAAGACCGCCGCGTTCTCGGCGACGACCATCCGCTGGGCGGCCGCGTCGAGCTCGTCGAGGTCGACGTCCTCGGCGCCGCGGTCGCCCGCGGCGAGCTCGGCGCGCGAGACCGTGAAGCGCGCCCGCAGCTCGACGAGCGGCAGGACGCGGCGCACGCGGCCCTCGACGTGGTCGAGCGGGCTGATCTCGGCGTCCTGCACGCGGCCGAGGTTGGAGGCCGAGTGCGTCCAGCCCTTCGGGCCGTCGAAGTCGACCAGCCGGCGCGCGGCGAGCCCCGGCGTCAGCCGGTCGCGCGCCTCCTCGTCGATCAGCTTCCAGCTCGCGTCGGAGATCGGCGCGTGGCTGCGCAGCAGATGGCCGCTCACAGGGTCGCCCCCTTCAGGCTGCCGATGCCGAGCGAGCCGTCGTAGGCCCCGCCGCCGCCACCGGATCCCCCGCCCTCGTCGCCCGCCGCCGCCTCGGCGGCCTCGCCGTGCTCGACGATGTCGCCATCCTGGAACAGGACGCCCTCGGCGATCTGGCGCCACTTGGGCTTCTTGCGCAGCAGGAACTCGAGGTCCATCGCGAAGTGCTTGTACTCCTCGCCGACGGCGTCGGACATGACGGCGTGCGCCTCGGGGTCCTGCTCGACGGCGAGCCGCTGCTCGTACCAGCCGATCGCCTCGGCCTCCTCGGTCAGCGACGCGCAGAGGCGGGCGAAGGTGCGGGTCTCCGCCGGCAGCTCCTCCGGCGGCTCGTGGTACTGGTCGAAGCCCATGCCGGGGAACTTACTCGGCGGGCGCCGGCGGATCGATCGGCTCCGCCGGCGGGTCGATCGGATCCTCGTGCGGCGGGTCCGGCTCGGGCACGCTGGGCCCGGGGTCGATCGGGGCCGGCGAGGGCTCGGGCGGCGCGATCGGCGTCGCGGGCTCCACCGGCTGGGGGACTTCGAGGACGGGAAGGCTGCTCATGCCGAGGCTCTACCCGAGCGGCGTGTCGTCCAGGCCCATCCGCAGCTCGTCGATCGAGTGGAAGACCTGCGAGGCGCCCGCGGCGAGCAGCTCCTCCTCCGAGAACCCGCCGGTCAGCACCGCGATCGACGGGATGCCGGCGGCCTTGGCGGCCTGGCAGTCCCAGGTCGAGTCGCCGATCATGATCCCGGGCGCGCCGTCGAGCTTCGCCAGGGCGGCGAGGATCAGGTCCGGCGCCGGCTTGGTCTGCTCGACGTCGGCGGAGGTCGTCCAGCTGTCGGCCAGCCCGCGCGCGTCGAGCAGGTCGAGGTAGTGGTCGACCTCGTCCTCCTTCGCGCTCGAGGCCAGGACGACCTGGCGGCCGCGGTCGCGCAGGTCCTCCATCAGCGCCCGCGCCCCGCGCAGCGGCTCGACCTCCTCGATGAACGTGAGGTAGAGCGCCTTCTCGGCGGCGCGGATCTCCTCCCCCTCGCGCGCCTCGACCTCGTCGCTCAGCAGCTCCGCGATCAGCTTGTCGCCGCCCATCCCGATCGAGCGGTGGATCCGCCAGATCGGCACGACGTGCCCGTGCTGGCGGAACGCGCGGAACCACGCGATCGCGTGGTGGTAGTTCGTGTCGACGAGCGTCCCGTCGATGTCCAGGATGGCGGCCGGCGGCGGCTTCTTCGTGCTCACCAGCTCGTCTTGCCCGAAGCGCGCCGCCGCAATGCAAGGCCGAACCACAGCCAGCCGAACAGCGAGGCCATCGCCGTCACGACGACCGCGACCGTGAGGGCGTGGAACAGGATGTCGGTGAGCAGCAGCAGGACGCCGTTCATCGCGAGCGCGAGCAGCGCCATGCCGGCGATCGTCTGGCGCGTCCCGAGCTTCACCAGGTACGGCTTCTGGCCCTCGCGGAAGGTGATGCGGTGGAAGGCCGACGGCCCCATCAGGAACGCGGCCGAGGCCGTGGTGAGCAGCAGCGTGGCGAAGTAGACGATCCGCTGGAAGCCGTCGATCAACGCGAAGCGCTGCTGGAACGGCACCGTCAGCAGGAAGCCGAAGAGGACCTGCACGCCGGGCATGACGACCCGCAGCTCGTTGAGCAGCTCGATCAGCTCGCGGTCGAGGCGCTCGCCCTCGTCCTCGTCGGAGCGCGCGTCGTGTCGGGAGTCCTCGGGCGCCATGGGAACGCCCGAGGTGCTCTCCGCTGAAGCGCCGTCCTAAGCGGCCGCGGGCATCTCGATGTGGTCGCGGAGCTCCTGCACGCTGCGCCGGAGCAGGCGCGAGACGTGCATCTGCGAGATTCCGATGCGCTCGGCGATCTCGCGCTGGGTGAGGCCCTCGTAGTAGCGCAGGTGCACGATCTCGCGCTCGCGCGGCGCGAGGTCGTGCAGGCCGCCGGCGAGCATCGCGCGCGCCTCGGCGCGCTCGAAGCCGAGGTCGTCGTCGCCGATCGCCTCCAGCGGGCCGGTGCCGTCCTGGAACGGCTGGTCGAGCGAGAGCGTGCGGTAGGCCTCGGCCGCGGCCAGCGCCTCCATGATGCGGTCCTCGTCGGCGCCGGTGGCCCGCGCCAGCTCGGCGACCGTGGGCGAGCGCGAGAGGTCGGAGACGAGCCGCTCGCGGACGACGCCGATCTTGCCGCTCAGCTCCTGGATCTCGCGCGGCACGCGCATCATCCAGCCGCGGTCGCGGAAGTGGCGCTTGAGCTCCCCGGCGATCGTCGGGACCGCGTAGGTCGCGAAGCGCACGTCGCGGCTGAGGTCGAAGCGGTCGATCGCCTTGATGAGGCCGACGCACGCGACCTGCTCGAGGTCGTCCAGCGGCTCGCCCTTGTTCGCGTACCGCCGGGCCAGGCTGCGGGTCAGCGGCAGCATCCGCGCCGCCACCTCGTCCCGTGCCGCCCGGTCCCCTTCGAAGTGCCATCGGTGCAGCAGCGCGCGCACGTCGTCGCCGCCGCTCGACGTCGGTCCCGTCGTCGGGTGCATGTTCCCCTCCATGTCTGTCCCTGCCCGGCCATCCCCACTTTTGGGGATGGCCTCATACTCACTTTCGGGGAGACGATCGCAAGGTGGACAT
>JAOPZG010000412.1 GCA_025964215.1 Conexibacter sp. | reverse complement strand
CGCCCGGGGCTTCGTGCCCAAGGGCGAGCTGTCGGCGGCGCGCATCTGCGCGCTGCTCTAGGTCTCCGCGCGGCGCCGCGCGAGCGCCCAGACCTCGACGCCGATCAGCACGATCGCCGGCGGGACGGTCGCCGGGAGGACGTCCTGCACGAGGAAGAGCTGGTCCCACGCGAAGGAGACGACGACCAGCGCGAGCATGGGGATCAGCTGCGGCCGGCGCTCCGCCGCGAGGATCCCGCCGAGCACCGCGGCGGCGAAGAAGTCGCCGTAGCCCATGCCCGCGTAGTGGAAGCTCGCGGACTGCAGCTGCGGCAGGCCGGCGCCGGGCTGGGCGGCGACGAGCACCGCGTTGGGCGCCTGGAGCGTGTTGCCGAAGACGAGGATCGCGTCGGAGATCGCCATCGCGAGCAGGCCGAGCTTGAGCAGGAGCAGCGGTGCGGCGCCCGCGAGCAGCCGGCCCAGCGTGACGCACGAGCCGACGATCAGCAGGATCGTCGCGACCTCGCCGATCCTGCCGTGCTGGTCGGCCCACGCGAGCGCGAGCAGCGGGGCCGCGAGCGGCGCCAGCCACCACCGCGCGCCCCGCGCAGCCCAGCCAAGCGCGAGCGCGCAGCCCGGCGGGATTAGCAGCAGCGCGACCCACGTGAGCACGTCGGCGCTCTGCGGCACCTCGTTGATCGCGACGATCACGACGACGATGCACAGCGGCAGCACCAGCGCCCACGCGCCGCCGCGGAAGCGCTGCAAGAACCGCGGCACACCGGCCGCGGGCAGCGCGACGCCGGCGGCCTGGGCCACGGTCAGGACCATGTTGTCGGCCTCGAACCACACGGGTGCGGGGACCGTAGCGCTGGCGCGACCGTTACCGTCCCGCCTGCCATGCGGACCGTCCACGCCACGCGCTACGTCACGCCCCTGCGCGAGGGCGGCTCGATGCCGGGGCTGGTCGAGGCCGACGACGACGGGCTCTACGTCGTCAAGTTCCGCGGCGCCGGGCAGGGGCTGAAGGCGCTGATCGCGGAGGTCGTCGTCGGCGAGCTCGCCCGCGCGCTCGGGCTGCGGGTGCCGGAGGTCGTGCTGATCGAGGTCGACCCGCTGCTCGCGGCGGCCGAGCCGGACCCGGAGATCCAGGAGCTCGTCCAGGCCAGCGGCGGCAGCAACGCGGCGCTCGACTTCCTGCCGGGCGCGCTGCCCTTCTCCCCCGCGACGCCGGTCGGCGTGACGCCCGAGCTCGCGGCCGAGGTCGTGTGGCTCGACGCGCTGACCGCGAACGTCGACCGCACCCCGCGCAACCCCAACATGCTGGTCTGGCACGGCGAGCTGTGGCTGATCGACCACGGCGCCGCGCTCTACCGCCACCACGCGGCGACGTGGCCCGAGGGCGCCGCGGCGGCGAAGTTCGCGCTGATCGCCGACCACGTCCTGCTGCCGTTCGCGGGGTCGATCCTCGAGGCCGACGAGCGCCTGGCGCCGAAGCTCGACCACGCGACGCTGAGCGCCGCCGTGGCGCCCGTCCCGGACGACTGGCTCGGCGGCGAGGGCGCGGCCGAGGCCGCCGTCGCCCGCGAGATCTACGTGGAGTACTTGACCGAGCGCCTGCACGCGCCGCGCGCGTTCGCCGCCGAGGCCGAGGAGGCGCGCCGTGAGCTCGGCTGAGGACGCCTTCCAGTACGCGATCTGGCGCGTCGTGCCGAGCGTCGAGCGCGGCGAGGCGCTCAACGTCGGCGTCGTCGTCTACTGCCGCCGCCGCCAGTTCCTGGAGGCCCGCGTCCTCGTCGACCAAGAGCGATTGCGCGCCCTCTCGCCCGACCTCGACGTCGACGCCGTCCGCCATCACCTCGACGGCCTCGTCCGCGTCGCCGCCGGCGACCCGACCTCCGGCGCCATCGCCGCGATGCCCCAGTCCGAGCGCTTCGGCTGGCTCACCGCCGCATCCTCCACCATCGTCCAACCCTCACCGATCCACACCGGCCTCTGCTCGAACCCGGAGGCGGTGCTGGATCGGTTGTACACCAGGTTGGTCGCAGCGCACGCCTAGGGTGGTCTCCGCGACCTCGCCCTGATCCAGATCGGACGGCCAGTCCTGCTCGTTGCGCCGCAGGAACTCGATCATCGCCAGCAGCGCGAGCCGCTTGTTGCCATCGAGCAGCGGGTGGTTGCGCACGATGCGGGACGCGAGGATCGCCGCGCGGACCGCGAAGCCCTCGTAGAAGTCCTGCCCGGCGAACCGCGCGAACGGCGCGTGGAGCGCGGAGTCGGCGAGACCGAGGTCCGTCGTGCGGATCAGCTCCTCGGCCGGGATGCCGAGCAGGTCCTCCGCGATCAGCAAGAGGTCCTCGACCTGGAGCCGCCGCATCAGATGCGGTGTCAGGGTAGTTCGGTTGCGGGATACCTCGGTGGCTGATACCGTGCGGTCGTCCATTGATCGCAACGCTGCCAGGAGAGGTGTCACAGATGAAGTCCATGACGTTGCGTCTGAGCGACGAGATCGCTGCGGAGCTGGATGCCGTGGCGCGGGTCGACGGGACCACGGTCGCCGACCAGGTCCGCTCCGCCATCGAGGACCGCATCGCGGCGCGCCGCGCCGACGAGGAGTTCCAGGCGCGCCGCCGCAAGGCGCTCGAGGAGAACAAGGCCGCGCTCGAGCGGCTCGCGCGGTAGCCCCCCGCACGCGGACGCGGCGCACCGCCACCTCGGTGGCGATGCGCCGCGCGGGCCGTGCCGCCTACTCGCTCGCCGGCGCCACCTGGTGGTTGGCGTGGATGGTGTCGCGGGAGTCGTAGGTCGCCTTCACGGACTGGAGGGTGCGGAAGGTCTCGGGCGTGTAGGCGGTGCTGACGTCGGTGGGCTCCTCGGCGAAGTTGAGGTAGGCGCCCGCGGACGTCCACGGCGCCAGGGCGCCGCGCAGCTGCGCCTGGCGGGCCGGGATCGCCGCGGCGAGCCCCGGCGTCGCCGGCACGCCGACGGAGAAGTAGATGTAGGGGGCGTCGATCGTCGCCCGGGCGCCCGCGCCGTCCACCGACCGCGCCAGCGCGCCGCCGAGGTGACGGAGCTCGACCGCCAGCAGCGGCGAGGCGGACTCGTGGCCGGCGACCGCCACCATCGCGTCGATCGTCTCGTCGGTCACCTCGCGCAGCAGCGCGTGGTCGCCGATGCCCGGCACCGGCGCCTCGGGGTCCATGTGCAGGTGGCTGAGCGCGACCGGCGCGGAGGCGGCGAACATGTCGATCTCCGGCGCCAGCGCCCGCAGCGGCGCGAGCACCTCGGAGGCGTAGGCCTCGGAGCCGAGCACCGCGCCGTCGATCACCACGAACTGGCGGCCGCGGACGACCTCCGGGATCTCCGGGAACGGCGGGACCTGGAGGATCCGGGCCGACGTCGTCGCCGTCTCCGGCGCGTCGAGCGTCCACGCGCGCCAGGCGTGCAGGACCTCGGACGCCCGCTCCCACGGCCACAGCATCGCGCCCGCGACGAGCTCCGGCACGGCGATCAGCCGCAGCTCCATGTGCGTGATGACGGCCGGGCTGCCCGTGCCGCCGCGCAGCGCCCAGAACAGCTCCGGGTGGTGCTCGGCGTCGACGTGCAGCTGCTCGCCGTCGCCCGTGACGACGTCGAAGGACAGGACCGAGTTGCAGCACAACCCGAAGGCGCGCGCCAGCCAGCCGATGCCACCGCCGAGCGTGTAGCCCACGAGGCCGACGTCCGGCGAGGAGCCCGCCAGCGCGGCGAGGCCGAGCTCGGAGGCCGGACCCGTCAGGTCAGCGCACAGCGCGCCGGCCTCGACGCGGGCGCTGCGGCCCTCGAAGTCGATCTCGACGCCGCGCATCCGGCGCATGTTGAGGAGGATCGACTCGTCGACGCCGGCGCGGGCCTGGGCGTTGTGGCCCGTGCCCTGCGGGGCGACGCGCAGCCCGTGCTCGCGGGCGAACGCGATGACGCACGCGACGTCGGCGGCGCTCAGCGGCTCGGCGACGAAGACCGGGCGCTGGTCGGCGATCAGGTTCCACGCCGCGCGGGCGTCGTCGTAGCCGGCGTCGCCGGGGGCGTTGATGGGGCCGCCGAACTGGGCGCGGAGGTTCTCGAGCGAGACGGCGGGGCGGGCGGAAGCGAGCACTTGGGGAGTCCTTGGGGAGAGCGGGTGGGGATCTGACGGTGATCCTGGACTCCCTCTCGCACCCCCGCATCAGGGGTTCCCCCGGTCTCCGCAAGGGTGCGGAGAACCGCCCGTACGGCTACCCGTACGGCGCCGCGCTCAGCTCGTCGCGGCGCGCCGCTCCTGCAAGGCCGCGATCCCGCCGCGCAGGAACGCGAACGCGTCGTCGAGCTGCGCCAGCGACTCGGCGTCCGGGCGCCCCTTCTTGTGGTCCTTGTCGTCCTTGTCGGGCTGCATCGCCATCAGCGCGGCGGTCGCGGCCGCGGCGATCAGGCGCGGTTGCAGGTCGGTCGGCGCGTCGCCGAGGTCGACCGCGACGCTCTCGGCGATCAGCCGCTCGAAGTACCCCATGATGTGGCGCTCGTGCGAGGCGAGGCCCTCGTTGTCGCAGACCAGCCGGCGCCGGACGGCCTCGTGGTCGTCGACCGTGCGGTCGGAGTCGATCAGCTCGCCGATCCACGCCCGCAGCCCCTCGAACGTGTTCTCGCCCTCGGGGCGCTCGCGCAGCCGCGTCGCCAGCCCGGCGAAGTTCTCCTCGAAGTCGCCGAAGACCACGGCCTCCTTCGACGGGAAGTAGGCGAAGAACGTGCGCGGCGCGATGTCGGCAGCCTCGGCGATGTCGGCGACCGTGGTCGCCTGGTAGCCGCGCTCCTCGAAGAGCCGGAACGCGGCGTCCTCGATGCTGCGCCGCGTCTGCTCCTTCTTGCGCTCCCGGAGTCCCATAGGTAACGGCCATCGTACCGGCTCCCGATGCAGACTTGCACCATGTGTCGATATGCACATCGCGCATTTCTGCATTCATTGCATTTCTGCGTCGGGTGTGTCAACGTGCCGGGCCATGCGCCGCCTCGCCGCCTTCTCCCACGACCGCCGCCGCCTGATCGTCGCCCTCTGGGTCGGCCTGATCGTCGCCGCCGGCGGGCTCGCCGCCGCCGCCGGCACCGGCTACGTCAACAACTTCACGCTCCCCGGGACCGAGTCCCAGCGTGCCCTCGACCTCCTCCGCGACCGCTTCCCCCAGCAGGCGGGTGACACGAGCCAGATCGTGTTCCACGTCCAGAGCGGCTCCCTGAAGGACCCGGGCCAGCAGGCCCGGGTCGCGGCCGTCGTCGACCGCGTCACCAAGCTGCCGTCGGTCGCCGGCGTGACCAGCCCCTACAAGAACGCGAAGGCCACCATCAGCAAGGACGGCAAGACCGCCTACGCCTCGCTCCTGTTCGACAAGCAGGCGGTGGACCTCGACAAGGCGCAGGTCGAGAAGGTCGTGAGCACGGCGCGCGCCGGCGCCACCGGCGGGCTCGAGGTCGAGCTCGGCGGCCAGGCGATCCAGCGCGCCCAGCAGTCCGAGGCCGGCGCCGGCGAGCTGATCGGAATCGCCGTGGCGATCGTCGTCCTGATCCTCGTGCTCGGCTCGTTCACGGCCATGGCCATGCCCCTGCTCTCGGCGTTCGCCGCGATCGGCGCCGCCATGGGCCTCGTCTACGCCGCGACCGGCGCGTTCTCGGTCGCCGACTTCGCCCCCACGCTGGCGGTGATGATCGCGCTCGGTGTCGGGATCGACTACGCGCTGCTCGTCATCAGCCGCTTCCGGACCGAACGCGCCTCCGGCTCTGAGGTCCGCGAGGCGACGCTCACCGCCATGGACACCGCGGGCCGCTCCGTCCTCTTCGCCGGCACGACCGTCGTCATCGCCCTGCTCGGCATGCTGCTGCTCGGCGTCTCGTTCCTCAACGGCCCGGCCGTCGCGTCGGCCGCCGCGGTCGCGCTGACGATGCTCAGCTCGCTCACGCTGCTGCCCGCGATGCTCGGCTTCTGGGGCCGCCGCGTGAAGGTCCCGGCCGATCCGGACCCGAACGCCGAGCCGCGCGGCTGGGGCCGCTGGAGCGCGCTCGTCGAGCGCCGCCCCGGCGCCTTCGCCGCCGGCGCGCTCGTGATCCTGCTGCTCGTGGCCTCCCCCATCACCGGCATGCGCCTGGGCAGCGGCGACGCCGGCAACGACGGCCCGGCGAAGACGACGCGCAAGGCCTATGACCTGCTCTCGGCCGGCTTCGGCCCGGGCTTCAACGGCCCGCTGCTGGTCGCCGCCGACGTCGAGGGCAGCGGCGGCGAGGCGGAGCTGACCAAGCTCCACGACGCGCTCGCCTCCACCAAGGGCGTCGCCGCCGTCAGCCGGCCCGTCCTCAACGAGAAGGGCGACGCCGCGACGCTGAGCGTCATCCCCACGAGCAAGCCGCAGGACGCCGCGACCAAGGACCTGCTGTCGAACCTGCGCGACCACGTCGTGCCGTCGGTCACCGGCGGCGGGACCGCGCTCGCCGCCGTCTCGATCGGCGGCGCGACCGCCTCGACCGTGGACTTCGGCGACGTGCTCTCGTCCAAGCTGCCGCTCTTCATCGGCGTCGTCATCGGCCTGTCGCTGCTGCTGCTGGCGATCGTCTTCCGCTCGATCCTGATCCCGGCCAAGGCGGCCGTGCTCAACCTGCTGTCGATCGGCGCGGCCCTGGGCGTGATCACCTTCATCTTCCAGGACGGCCACCTCGCCTCCCTGATCGGGGTGGAGACGACGAGCCCCATCGAGCCGTTCCTCCCCGTGATGCTGTTCGCCATCATCTTCGGGTTGTCCATGGACTACGAGGTCTTCCTCGTGACGCGGATGCACGAGGAGTGGGAGCACACGCACGACGCGAGCTTCGCGGTCCGCCACGGCCTGGCCCTGACCGGCAAGGTCGTCATGGCCGCGGCCATCATCATGATCTCGGTCTTCGGCTCCTTCATCCTTGGCGACGACCGCACGATCAAGCTCTTCGGGGTCGGGCTCGCCTCGGCGGTCCTCTTCGACGCGTTCGTGATCCGGCTGATCCTCGTCCCGGCGCTCATGCACCTCTTCGGCCGCGCGAGCTGGTGGATGCCGAAGGCGCTGGAGCGGCGCCTGCCGCGCCTCTCGATCGAGGGGCCGGCGACGCCGGAGCCCGCGCGAAGCTGACGTTCACGTAAGAAAGAGGTTTGGCTATCATCGACCGGGATGACGGCTGAACCGATGACGACGACCACCGGCCGCCGGCGCCTCGGCGTCGACGCCGACCACCCGCACTACAAGTGGTGGGCGCTCAGCTGCACGTCGCTCGGGATGCTCCTGGCGACGGTCAACTCCGGCACGCTCGTCATCGCGCTGCCCGACCTCGAGAAGGCCCTCGGGGTCGGGCTGCTCACGCTCGTCTGGGTGATCCTCGCGTTCATGATCGCCTCGACGGTGCTCGTGCTGACCTTCGGCCGCCTCAGCGACCTCTTCGGCCGCAAGCGTGCGTTCGTCGCCGGCTTCGTCGTCTTCACGCTCGCCTCGCTCGGCGCCGGCTTCGCCGGCGGCGGCACGGACCTCATCATCTGGCGGATCGTGCAGGGCATCGGCGGCGCGCTGCTCTTCGCGAACGCGAGCGCCCTCGTCACCGACGCGTTCCCGCGCGAGCAGCTCGGCGTGGCGATGGGCACCAACGTGATGGTCGCGGGCATCGGCCTCGTGCTCGGCCCGGTGCTCGGCGGCGCGCTCGTCGAGATCTCCTGGCACTGGGTCTTCTGGTTCAACGTGCCGTTCGGGATCCTCGGCTCGCTGTGGGCCGCGACCGTCCTGCGCGAGCTCGTCCGCCCCGAGGCCGACCACCGCTTCGACTGGTGGGGAACCGTCACCTTCGTGATCGGGCTCACGGGCCTGACCTACGGCATCTCGCGCGGCGGCATCGTCGGCTGGAACGACGCGCACACGATCGTCGCGCTGATCCTCGCCGTCGTCCTGCTCCCCGCCTTCCTGGTGATCGAGCGCCGCGCGCCGTCGCCGATGCTCGACCTCACGCTCTTCGCCGACCGCGGCTTCGCGGCCGCTACCGGCGCCGCGTTCCTCGCCGGCCTCTCGCGCTTCGCGCTGACCTTCGTCTTCGTCCTGTACTTCCAGGGCGCGCTCGGCGACGACCCGATCCTGGCCGGCGTCAAGCTCGCGCCGCTCGCGCTCGGGATGCTGATCTCCTCGCCGCTGGCCGGCGCCTACGCCGACAGGCACGGCGCCCGCGCGCTCGCCGCGATCGGGATGGTCGTCAGCGCCGCCGGCCTGATCGGGATGACGACGCTCGGCACGGGGTCCTCGTACTGGTGGGCCGCGACGTGGCTGCTGGTCAACGGCCTCGGCTCGGGCATGTTCAACTCGCCGAACACCGCGGCGATGATGGGCTCGGTCCCGGTCCACCGCCGCGGGATCGCGGGCGGCACGCGGATGATGCTCCAGAACACGGGCTCGGTCCTGTCGATCGCGTTCGTGCTGGCGATCGTCACCGCGGCGGTGCCGACCAAGGTCCTGCTGTCGATCTTCTCCGGCGTCAGCTCCGGCCTCTCGGACGCCGCGCTGCGCCCGTTCATCCACAACATGCACGTCGCGCTCTGGGTGCTGGCGGCGACCGCGGTCCTCGGCGCCGGCGTCTCGCTGCTGCGCCCGTCCCGCGAGAAGCAGGCCGTCGCGGACGCCGCCCGGGTCCCCGCATGAGCGCCGCGACGGCCACCGGCGAGCTGCGGATCGGCGAGGTCGCCAAGCTCGTCGGCACGACCACGCGGACGATCCGCTACTACGAGGAGATCGGGCTGCTCACCGGTGGGGGCGATCGCGCGGCGGGCCAGCACCGCCTCTACGCCGACGCCGACGTCGAGCGCCTGCGCGCGGCGCTGCGGCTGAAGGCGCTGCTCGGCATCACGCTCGACGACCTCAAGGAGCTGCTCGAGGTCGAGGAGGCGCGCGGCGTCCTGCGCGCGGAGTGGCACCACGGCAACCCGGACGACGGGCGCCGCCGCGAGATCCTCGACCAGGCCCTCGGCCACGTCGAGCGCCAGCTCGGCCTGCTCGCCGCACGCAAGGCGGAGATCGCGAAGCTCGAGCGCGAGCTCAAGGAGCGCGAGCGCAGCCTGCGCGCGCGGCTCGACGAGCTCTCATAGGACGAGCACCGCACTACTGTCCTGGGACATGAGCCTCACGCAGCCGCCCGGTCCGCTCTCCGGCCAGCCCGGTCCGGCGAACTACACGCTCGACGGCCCGCAGCACAAGCTGCTCGCCACGCCGCTCGGACGCCGGATCCGCGCCGAGCTCGGCGGCCAGGTCGTCATCGACACCGAGGGCGCGTTCCTCCTGCACGAGACGGGGCTGAAGCTCGCGCTCTACGTCCCGATCGACGACGTCGCGCCCGGGACGCTGGAGCGCACCGACCTCTCCACGCACTGCCCGTTCAAGGGCGACGCGAGCTACCGGACGATCACGGTCGACGACGGCGTCGCCGAGGACGCGCTGTGGGTCTACGACGACCCGCTCCCCGCGGCGTCGTGGCTGAAGGGCTACGCGGGCGTCTACATGGACCGCCTCAGCCGCTGGTGGGACGAGGACGAGGAGCTCCAGGGCCAGGCCTTCCCGGATCCCTACCACCGCGTCGACATCCGCCGCAGCGCGCGGCGCGTCGAGGTCAAGGCGAAGGCGACCGGCGAGCTCATCGCCGCCTCCGAGCGCCCGCTGCTGCTCGCCGAGACCGCGCTGCCCAACCGCTTCTACGTCCCGCGCAAGGACGTCAAGGTCCGCCTGCACGGCCCGACCGACACGACGTCCTGGTGCCCGTACAAGGGGACGGCGACCTACTGGAACGTGGAGCTCGCCGACGGCACGATCCTGACCGACGCCGCCTGGAGCTACGAGACGCCCTACCCGGAGTGCACGCCGGTGCTCGGGCTCGTCTCGTTCTGGGGCGACGAGGTCGAGATCTCCGTGACGAGCCTCTGACGCCGTTCATGAAGCCTTGAGGTGAACGTGGGAGGGTCGGGCGCGTGAGCACCGGCAGGCGATCCGCACGCGAGCGCGACCGCAGGACCCTTCCGGCCCTGCGCGGCTCGCAGCGCTGGTTCGCGCTGCTGACGATGACGCGGCTGCTCGGCGCGGTGCTGGCGATCGCGCTGCTGCTCGCCCATCGCGTCACCCACCACGACCCGCTGCTGGCGCTCCTCACGCTGGCCTGGACGCCGCTGAGCCTGCTGCTGCTGGGCCGGACCCAGGACGCGCGCTGGGCGCCGGCGATCTGGGCGCTCGACGCGTGCGCCGCCTTCGCGCTCGTGCTCGCCGGCGGCGACTGGCGCAGCCCGTTCTACACGTTCGCGCTGACGACGCTCGTGCTGCCGGCGACCTCGCTGCCGTGGCGCAAGGCGGTCGCGTGGGGCCTGTCGTTCTCGCTCGCCTACGGCGTCGTCGCGCTGCTCACCGAGAAGCTCCCGGACGACACGCTGACCAACACCATCAGGTTGGAGACGCTGGCGACGCACCTCTTCGTCCCCGTGATCGTGACGACGACGCTCGCGTACTCGAGCCTGCTGCTGGAGCGGCTGCGCGCGGCGCGCGGGCAGTCCGAGCGGCTGGCGCTCCAGGCCGAGCGCCAGCGGATCGCGTGGGAGCTCCACGACTCCGCCAAGCAGCGCGTCCACGCCGCGCACCTGATGCTCACCGCGCTCGACGGCGCGGTCGCGAGCGAGCAGGGGCGGCTGCTCGTCGACGGCGCGATCGGCGAGCTGCGCGCCGCCACCTCCGACATGGAGACGAGCGTCGCGGAGCTGCGCACGCCGCTCGACGGCCGGCCGGTCGACGAGCTGCTGCGCGAGCGCGCGGCCGAGCTCTCGCGGACCGGCGTGGCGCGAATCGACGTCGTCGGCCGCCTGCCCGTCCTGCCGCCGCTGGTCGCCGCCCACACCTACCGGATCGCCGCGGAGGCGCTGACCAACGCGGTCCGCCACGCCGGCTGCCAGTCGATCTCCGTCACGCTCGCCGGCAGCGCGGCGGGCGCCGTCACGCTCACGATCGCCGACGACGGCGTCGGCATGCCCGCCGAGCCGCGCCCGGGCGGCCACGGCCTGCGCTCGATGCGCGGCCGCGCGGAGACGATCGGCGCAGAGCTCCACATCGGTCCCGGCCCCGGAGGACGCGGCACCGCCGTCGCCCTCGCGCTCCCCCACCCCGGAGGTTCCCCATGATCCGCCTGCTCATCGTCGACGACCACCCCGCCATGCGCGCCGGGCTGACCGCCGTGCTCCGCGCCGAGCCCGGCATCATCCCGCTCGGCACCGCGTCCTCGGAGGAGGACCTGATCCCGACGCTCAACCGCACCAAGCCGGACGTCGTGCTGTTGGACTATCACTTGCCCGGGGCTGATGGCTTGAAGCTCTGCCGCCGGCTGAAGCGCTCGGTCCCGGCGCCCGCGGTCCTGTTGTACTCCGCCTACGCGGACGGCACGATGGTCGTCCCGGCGATCTTGGCGGGCGCCGACGGGGTGCTGAACAAGAGCGCGCCGGCACCGGAGCTGTTCGATGCTCTGCGCGCCGTCGCGCGCGGGGATCGCGTGCTGCCGCCCGTGCCGCGCGAGCTGCTCGAGGCCGCGGGCGCGCGGGTGGATCCGGAGGACCTGCCGATCCTCGCGATGGTCGTGGACGGGACGCCGGTGGTGGAGGTCGCCGAGGCGCTGCGGGTGGAGCCGATCGACGTGTCGCGGAGGTTGGACGTGATGATCGAGCGGCTGCGGGTGGAGATCGCGGCGGTGTGAGCGCATGTGGCCCGCAGCTCGCGGCGTTGGTCGGGCGCGCGGCCTGGTCCGGGCGCGGGAGATCGGGGCTCGCGGTCCGGGTCGTTC
>JAOPZG010000369.1 GCA_025964215.1 Conexibacter sp. | reverse complement strand
CGCGCGGCGTCGTGAACCACACCAACTTGCGCAGCGCGCCGCTCACCGGCCCCGCGCGCTCCCCGCGCTCCTCCGCGCCCTCGGCTCGCCGCACCGCGTCGCGCACGACGACGCCGCCCAGGATCCGCGCCGGCTCCGGCGGCAGGTAGCTCGGCGGCCCCTCGCTGATCGCGTTGCGCGTGTACTCGTCCACGACGCCGAGCGCGCGCCGCCCGACCATCCGCCCCAACAACGCGCTCGGCCCGACGCCGTTGCCCGAGAAGCCCGTCGCGTAGTGGATGTTGTCGTGGTCGCCCAAGGACCCCGTGAACGGCAGGTGCCCCGGCGCGCGGTCGACCGCGCCGCCCCACGCGTGCGTCAGCGCGACGTCGCGCAGCTGCGGGAACCAGCGCCGGAAGCCGGCGGCGACGATCGCGACCGTCTTGGGATCCACGAAGTGGCTGCGCAGGACGCGCCCCGCCGGGCCGATCGCGCCCCCGCCGCGCCCGAACGCGATCCGCCCGTCGCGCGTGACCTGCGCGTAGTGCACCAACAACCGCGTGTCCCCCAGCAGCTCCCCGCCGGTCCAGCCGAGCTCGGCGATCCGGTCCGGGATCGGCTCGGTCAACACGATGTGGCTGCCCACCGGGACGACCGCGCGGCGCAGCTCGCGCACGCCGGCGGCCCACGCGCCGAGGCCCAGCACGACGGCGCCCGCGTGGACGAACCCGCCCGGCGTGTGGAGGACCGCCGGCGCGCCGCGGTCGAGCTTGAGCATCCGCGTGCCCTCGTAGATCTCGACGCCGCGGCGCAGCAGCAGGCGCCGCAGCCCGCGCGCGAGCAGCGCCGGCTGGATCGCAGCCGAGTCGGTCACCTTCGCACCGCCGACGATGACCGGCGAGCCCGTCCGCGTCCGGATCTCCGCCGCGTCCATCGGCACCACGTAGCCCGGCCGGCCGACCCGCTCGCCCGCCGCGACCTCCGCGTCCCACGGCCCCAGCTGCGCGGGCGCCGTCGCGGTCCAGAAGCCGCCGGCACGGCGCAGGTGGCAGTCGATCGCCTCGGCCTCGCTGACCTGCTGGATGCGGTCGATCGCCCACGTCGAGCGCTCCGCGAGCCAGCGCGCGCGGTCGACGCCGAAGCGCGCGATCAGGTCCTCCAACTCGTCGTGCCAGCTCGTGACCCAGCCGCCGTTGCGCCCGCTCGCGCCGAGGCCGCAGCCCTCGGCCTCGATCAGCACCACCTTGGCGTCGGGCGCCTGCTCGACCACCTCGAGCGCCGCCCACATCCCGACGAAGCCGCCCCCGACGACGCAGACGTCGGCCTTGACCGTCCCGGCCAGCGGCGGGCACGCGGGGCCGTCGTCCTGCGCGAGCGCCTCCTGGAGCCAGAAGACCGAGCCCGCGGTCTCGGCGACGGTGCTCACAACGCTTCGATCAGATCCGCTGCGCGGACGGTGCCCGGCGCGGCCTGCAGGGCCTCCGCGCCCGCGGCGAGGCGGACGTGCAGGGCGGTGTCGGCGAGCAGCGCGTCGACCGCGTCGCGCAGCTTTTGCGGCGTGTGGCCGTAGGTGTCCAGGCGGATGCCGTAGCCCGTCTCGTGGATGCGCTGGGCGTTGTCGTACTGGTCCCAGAACAGCGGGAGCAGGACCATGGGCTTGCCGAAGAACAAGGACTCGGTGACCGTGTTGTTGCCGCCGTGGGTGATGTCGAGGTCGACGTGCGGCAGGACCGAGGTCTGCGGCAGGAACTCCGCGCCGACCATGTTGTCGTGCAACGTGAGCTGGTCGTGCTGCGGGCCCTTGGAGACGATCACGCGGTGGCCGGAGTCGCCCATCGCGTCGATCAGCCGCTGCATCAGCGCGACGTCGCCGGAGCCCAGCGAGCCGAGGCTCAGGTAGATCAGCGCCCCGTCGCCGCGCAGCTCGGCCGGGACCTCCCAGGGCTCGTCGGTCGTGCGGACGCTGGTCTGGAGGTTGTGCCACGTCGGCCCGAGCGGCCGTGCGCGGACGTAGTCCACCATGTCGGGGTAGAGGTACAGGTTGAGCCAGTCCGACTCGTGGACGAACTCGCCGGCCGGCAGCGGCGGCGCGCCGCGCTCGACGCAGAACGCGCTGAAGGACGCGTGCAGCTCGGCGTGGACGCTCTCATAGGCCTCGGCGTAGGCCGCCCACTCCGAGCGGTCGGCGACCGGATAGCCGGAGAACGGCGGCGGGATGTCGGGGTCCTTGATCTCCGCCGGGTTGCAGGAGACGACGCGCACCCACGGGCGGCCGCTGGCCGGGATCGCCGGGAACGTGAGGACGTTGTCCTCCACGATGACGTCGGGCTGGACCTCGGCGATGATCTCGGCCAGACGGTCGTCGACGTACCGCGCGCCGTCGAGCAGCGCCTCGAAGGTCGGGGCGATGAAGGTGGAGAGCTGCTCGATCGTCGGCGTGCGGAAGACCGGCGCGGTCTCGCGGATGAAGTCCTTCCAGAACTGACCGGGCTCCTCGGGGACCTCCGGCGGCGGGCCGAGGCGCATCAGCCGCTCCTCGAAGCCCTTGGCCGCGAGCGTCCCGGCGAAGGACTCCTCGATCACGAAGACGACGCGGTGGCCGCGGCGGCGCAAGACGTCGGCGATCCCGACGCAGTTGTTGGTGGGCCCGTAGGCGCCCTCCGGGAAGAAGATGATGGTCTTGCTCATGCGGCCTCCTCGGCGACGGTCGCCACCTCGCCCACGCCCCAGCCGTAGGCCATCTTGTGGATCTCGAGCACCAGGAACGACTCGGCCGAGAGGACGCCGTCGACGTGGTGGACGCGCTGGGTGAGCAGCTCGGTGAAGTGCGCGGTGTCGCGACAGACGACCTCGACGATGACGTCGAAGGAGCCGGCGATCGCGGCGACGTACGAGGTCTCCGGGAACGCGGTGATCGCGGCGCAGACGGCGTCGAGCGACCCGGGCCGGACTTTGACGCCGAGCAAGGCCATGCGGTCGAAGCCGATCCGCAGCGGGTCGGCGATCCCGACGACCTGGAGGACGCCGGCCTGCTCGAGCTTCTGGGCGCGGTAGCGGACGACGCTCTCGGAGACGCCGAGCTCGGCGGCGATCCGGCTGTAGGGTCGGCGTCCGTCGGCCTGGAGCGCGCCGATGATCCGCCGGTCGACGTCGTCGATCTTCACGGATTCCATCAGACTG
>JAOPZG010000348.1 GCA_025964215.1 Conexibacter sp. | reverse complement strand
GCGAGCGCCCGGGGGTAGGCGGGCGCGTCGACCAGGACGCGGTCGCCGGGGACGACCAACAGGCCGAGGACGAGGTGGAGCGCGTGCTGCGCGCCCGCGGTGACGAGCACCTCCTCGGCGCTGGTCGCGAGCCCGCGAGCGCTGAGGCGCGCCGCGATGGCCGCGCGCAGCTCGCCGAGGCCCGCGGTCGCGTAGCCGTGGCCGGCGAGGTGGCGGGGGAGGGCCTGCGCCGCGCGGGCGACGGCGGCGGTCAGCGGCCCGTCGGGCGCGGGCAGCGCGGCGATCGTGAGGTCGACGGGACCGGCCCCCACCTCCATGTCGGGCACGGGCAAGGCGCGCATCATCGTCGGACCGGCGGGCAGCGTCAGCCAGCTTCCGGCACCGCGCTCGCTCATGAGGTAGCCGTCCTCTCGGATCTGCGCGTACGCACGCGACACCGAACCACGGCTCACGCCGAGCGTCTTGGAGAGCTCGCGCTCGCTCGGGATCCGCGTGCGTGCGGCGACACGGCCGTCGACGACGAGGCCGCGCAACGCCTCGCCCAGCGCTTGCGAATGCTCGCCGGGGCGACGCCAACCGTCGCGCAACAGCATCGCCAAGTCGTGTGCGGTGATCGATGCCATAGAGCCATCATGGCACAAATGGATCTATACAGATAGAGCCACTTGGCGGAACATAGGGCCATGCTCCGCCGCCTCGTCCAGCTCTACGCCGGCCTCGTCCTCTACGGCTTCAGCGCGTCGCTGATCCTGCTCTCCGGGCTCGGCAACGTCCCGTGGGACGTCCTGCACCAGGGGCTTGCCAACCGCACCGGGATCGGCACCGGCATCTGGGTCTGCATCGTCGGCGCGCTGCTCCTGCTGCTGTGGATCCCGCTGCGCCAGCGCCCCGGCCTCGGCACGCTGAGCAACGTGGTGGTGCTGGGCGTCGTCCTCCAAGTGATGGTGGATGCCTTCGACCAGGCCCACGGCACCGCGGCGCGGGTCGTCCTGCTCGTCGCAGGCGTCCTGCTCAACGGCGTCGCCACCGGCCTCTACATCGGCGCGCGCTTCGGGCCCGGCCCGCGCGACGGGCTGATGACCGGCCTCGCCGCGCGCGGCCACTCGCTGCGCGCGGTGCGCACGGCGATCGAGCTGACCGTGCTGGCGACCGGCGCGCTGCTCGGCGGGACGATCGGGATCGGCACGCTCGTCTACGCGCTGGCGATCGGTCCGCTGGCGAAGCTCTTCGTCCCGCTGCTCGAGGTGCCGGAGCCTCAGCGCGAGCCGAGGTGGCGCAGGAAGGGCGCGGCGTCGAGGCCGCGGCCGGTGACGGACTCGACGAGCGGGACGGTGTCGAGGCGGCGGCCGTGGCGGTGGACCTTGTCGCCGAGCCAGGCCGCGATCGCGGTGACGTCACCCTCGGCGAGCGGGCCGGCCTGCGGGCCGAGCTCGGACTCGAGCGTCTCCCAGAGCTGCGCGGCGATCAGGCAGCCGAGCGCGTAGCTCGGGAAGTAGCCGAACGCGCCCGCGGCCCAGTGGACGTCCTGCAGGACGCCGTCGGCGTCGCTGGGGACCGCGACGCCGAGCAGGCGCTTCATCCCGTCGTTCCACGCGGCGGGCAGGTCGGCGACCGACAGCGTGCCCTCGACCAGCGCGCGCTCGAGCTCGAAGCGCAGGACGATGTGCAAGGGGTAGGTCGTCTCGTCCGCGGAGACGCGGATCAGTGACGGCCGCACCGCGGTGAGCGTCGCGAAGACGCCGGTCGCGTCGACCGGGAAGCCGCCGGCGGTCAGCTCGGTCGCGATCACGCCGGCGAACGCGGGATGGCGGCCGACGTGGTTCTCCCACAGCTTGCTCTGGGACTCGTGGATCGACATCGAGGTCCCGTCGCCGAGGCTCGTGCGCGCCAGCTCCGGCGCGATCTGGCGGTCGTAGAGCGCGTGGCCGAACTCGTGCATCGCGGCGAGCAGCGACTCGAGCTGGCCGTCCTCGTAGCGCGTGGTGATGCGGCTGTCGCGCTGGCCGACGTTGGTGGAGAACGGGTGGCTGGAGAGGTCCAGGCGCCAGCTCTCCTCGGTCACGCCGAAGCGGCGCAGGACCGCGGCGACCGCGGCCTCCTGGGCGGCGATCGGCGGCTCGAGCGGCGGCGGCGTGCTCCGCGCCGAGAGCTCGGCCACCAGCGGCGGCAGGGACTCGCCGAGCGCGCCGAAGACCTCCTGGATCCGCTCGGCGGTCAGCCCGAAGTCGAAGTCGGCGAGCAGCGCGTCGTACGGGCCGGCGTAGCCGTCGAAGCACGCGGCGTACGCGCGCGCCAGCTCGACGTTGCGCTCCAGCGCGGGCGCGAACTGCGCGAAGTCGCCGGCGGCGCGCGCCGCCTCCCAGATGTCCTGGCCGGTCGCGGCGGCCTGGGCGAGCTCGGCGGCGAGGTCGCCCGGGACCAGCTTCTGGCGGTCGTAGTCGCGGCGGGCGAGGCGGACGAGGTCGCGGTCCAGCTCGTCCAGCTCGGAGCTCGCGCCGTCGAGCGCGTCGAGCCACTCGCCGACCTCCGGGCCGGTCGCGCGCTCGTGGTGCAGCCGCGAGAGCGTCGCGATCTGCGCGCCGCGATCCGGGCTCCCGGCGGGCGGCATCATCGTGCGCTGGTCCCAGGCCGCGAGGTGGCCGAGCAGCGAGAGGTCGGTCAGCTCGGCGAGGCGGGCGCGGAGGGCGTCGAGGGCGGGGGTCGCGGGCGCGGGCATCCTCCGCAACCTAGTACACGCTCACGACCGGCCGGCGAGGACGACCGAGCGGTGGTTGCCCGCGCCGTCGGCGACGGTCACGGTCACGCGCAGCCGCAGGCCGCGGGCGTGGCGCAGGCGCCGCAGCGTCGCCTTCTTGACCCGCAGCGTGACCGTCTGCGCCGCGCCGCTCAGCGCCACCTCGACCCGGCCGAGCACCGCCACGCCCTTGCGCAGGCGCAGGTGGAGCCGGCGCGCCGGCTTCTTCGTGGCCGACAGCGTGATCGTGGCGCGGCCGGGCTCGCTGGCCCGCAGCTTCACGCGCACGCCGCGCCCGGCGACGCGGACGCGGTGGCTCGCGAGGATCGTGACGCGCGGCGCGACGTCGTCGAGCGTGAACGGGACGGCGGGGGAGGCCGCGGCGTTGCCGGCGGCGTCGACCGCGCCCGTGCTCCAGGAGTGCGCGCCGTCGGCGAGCTTGGTGCCGAGCAGGTGGCCGAACGCGTCGAGCGTCGCGGGCTTGCCGTCGACGGTCAGCGAGGAGCTCGCGACCGCGCTGATCGCGTCGGTCGCGGGCGCGGTCGTGAAGGCCAGCGCGCTCGCGCGCAGCACCGCGCCCGGCGCGGGCGTCTTCGGCGCGGGCGGGATCGGCGGCGTCGCGTCGATCCCGAAGCTGCGTGGCGCGCTCGGGGCGCCGTTGCCGTCGCGGTCGCGCGCGGTCACGACGACCGTGTGCTGGCCGTCGGCCAGCGCCGGCAGCGCGAGCGA
>JAOPZG010000319.1 GCA_025964215.1 Conexibacter sp. | reverse complement strand
CGACAAGGTCGACTCCGCGCGCCGGGTCGCCGCGCTGCGCGTCCGCATCGCGCGCCAGCAGAGCCCGCACACGGGCGCGGCGCGCGCGCTGAAGCCTCCGGCCGGGACGGGCGACGCGCAACTGCTCGCCGCCCGCAAGGCGCTGGTCGGCGCGGTCGAGGCGAGGATCACGGCCGACGCGCGGGCCCGCGTGAGGACCGGCGAGCTGACCGGGCCGTTCGATCGCACCGAGTGCGGGCCGATCCTGAAGTCGAAGGCCGCGATCCCCGACGACCGCGTCCTCGGCAAGCCCATCGGCCGCTACGACTGCGTGGCGATCAAGCGCGACGTGACGCTGAACCCCGGCCAGAAGGTCGCCGAGCTCGGCTACGCGTTCGTCGCCGCGCTGAACTTCAAGACCTACACCTTCACCTGGTGCCGCAACAACCCGGCGCAGGGCGAGGCGGGCAAGTCCCTGGTCTTCGTCCGGCTGGACCGCTCGTGCCTCGCCGCGACCGGCAAGGCGCTGGGCACCGGCTACGTCGCCGCCCCCGGCGAGCAGGGCACGACGACCGACGGCTGACGGCGCTAGCGGTTGCGCTTGCGCGCCTGCCGCGAGCGCTTGGCCGCGGCCCGGTTCTTGACCTTGCGCCGCTTGATGTCCTCCTCGCGGCGCTCGCGCGACTCGACCTGGGTCTCGGTCTCGAGCGTCGGCGCGACGCTGCGCGCGTCGGAGATGATCGCCCACGCGATCCCCAGCAGCAGGATCCCGCCGCCCGCGAAGATCAGCACCTGCTGCCAGGCGGCGAGCCCGCCGCCGTTGCTCGTGGAATCGGTGGCGGAGGTCACCGTCGGCGTCGGGGCCGGCGTCGTCGAGGCCGGCGGCAGCGGCGCGAACGGCGACGCGCTCTGGGCGTGCGCGGCGATCGGCAGCGCGAGCGCGAAGAGGCAGATGAGCAGGGTGAACCGGCGAAGCATCCGGGGCATCCTGCCACGTGTGCGCGGCGTAGTGGGAATCGGACGCTGCCGGTAGGCTGCATGGCACATGCCGCCCAAGCAGCGCCAGATCAAGATGCAGCAGCAGGGCGGGCTCGCAGCCATGCAGCAGCTCGAGACCCGCAGCGACGAGCAGCTCGAGCGCGAGCAGAAGTTCAAGGCCGCCGCGCAGGCGATCCTCGGCGCCCGGGCGGCCGAGCGCTACGACGCGAAGGCCTCGCGCGAGCACTTCCGCAAGGCGCTCGCCGCCGCGCGCCCGCAGGAGCGCATGGCGCTCAAGCGCATGGCCGACGCGTCGCTCGCGCTCGCCGAGCGCCGCCCGGACGACCTCAAGGCCGCCGTCGAGCGCTTGGGCCAGGCGCCGCCGTCCAACCGCCAGCTGATGCTGCTGCGGTTCATGGGCCTCGTCGCGCCGCCGGCCAGCGCCGGCACGCTGGCGCGCGTCCGCGGCATCGCGACGATCGTCGCCATCGTCGTGCTGCTCGTCGCCCTGGGCACCGCGATCGTCAAGCTCATCGCGTGGCCGCTCGGCGGCCTCAGCATCCTCGTCTCGGTCTGGGTCGGGATCCTGCTGATCATCGTCGCGCTCGCCGTCATGGCCCTGCTCGGGCGCCGCCGGCAGGCCAACGCGAAGGCGGCCCGGGCCGCGGGGCCATAGGCCGTGTGCGGGCGCTACTCGCTCGCCACCCCGGCCTCGGGCGACCTGCGGGCGCGCTTCGCGCTCGGCGAGTCGCTGGAGATCCGCCGGCGCTTCAACGTCGCGCCCGGCGACGACGTCGTCGCGGTCACGACCTCCAAGGAGGGCGAGCCGCGCGGCGAGCTGCTGCGCTGGGGCCTCGTGCCGTTCTGGGCCAAGGAGCCGAAGGTCGGCTACAAGATGATCAACGCGCGGGCCGAGACGGTCGCCGAGAAGCCCGCGTTCCGCGACGCGCTGAAGACGCGCCGCTGCCTGATCGTCGCCGACGGCTTCTACGAGTGGCAGCCGCGTCCCGGCCATCCCCGCAAGCAGCCGTTCCACATCACGCGGGCCGACCGCGCGCCGTTCGCCTTCGCCGGCCTCTGGGCGAGCTGGCACGGCCAGGGCGACGAGGTCCTGCGCACCTGCACGATCATCACGACCGCGGCCAACGACCGGCTCACCGCGATCCACGACCGGATGCCGGTGATGCTCCCCGACCAGGCGGCCGAGGAGGCGTGGCTCGACCACGCGACGCCCGCCCCGCTGCTGGGAGAGCTCCTGGTCCCGCTCCCCGCGCAGGAGACCGTCCCGCGCGCCGTCGGGCCGGCCGTCAGCGACGCGCGCCACGACGCCCCAGACTGCCTCGACGACGCGCCGCCGGAGGACGAGCCGGCGCCCGCGCCGTCCCCCACGCTCTTCTGAGCGGCTGGCCCTCGCCCTTCGGCTAGGGTCGGTCGCCGTGGACCTGATCACCCCTCGCCTGCGCCTGCGGCCGCTCGCACCCGCCGAGATGCAGGAGCTGCTCGAGGGCCACCCCGTCCCCGGTCAGCGCTGGGCCGACGGCTACCCGCTCGACGGCACGCTCGTCGCGGTCGCGATGCAGGCCGACCTCGTCAAGCACGCGATCGACCGCGGCTCCTTCTGCCACTACCAGGTGCTCCTGCGCGAGGAGGAGGTGGTGATCGGCGACATCGGCTTCCACACGCCGCCCGACGAGCTCGGCGAGGTCAGCGTCGGCTTCGGGATCGTCCCCGCCGCGCGCCGCCGCGGCTACGCCGTCGAGGCCCTGCGCGGGCTGCTCGACTGGGCGCTCCAGCAGCCCGAGGTGCGCACCGTGCAGGCCGACACCGACCTCGTGAACCTCGCCTCCCAGCGCGTCCTGCTCGGCGCCGGCATGCGCCTCGCCAACGACGAGGGCGACCGCAAGGTGTATGAGATCGCCGCGACCGGGACGCCGGCGTGAGCGGCGCCCCGCTGACGCCGCTGCTGGGCCGCTACGACCACGTCCTGCTCGACCTCGACGGCTGCGTCTGGGTCGGCGACGAGCCGACGCCCGGCGCCACCGACGCGGTCAACGCGCTGCGCGACGCCGGCAAGGGCGTCGCGTTCGTCACCAACGACGGCCGCCACTCGGGCGAGGAGTACGTCCAGAAGCTCTGGCGCCTCGGCTTCCGCGCCTCGCTGGAGGAGGTCGTCACGGTGGGCGGCGCGATCCAGCACGTGCTCGCCGAGACCGACCGCTGGCGCAGCGCCTACGTCGTCGGCGCGACCGTGATGCACCGCCACGTCGAGGCGGCGGGGCTGAAGGTCGTCAACGGCCGCGACGTCCCCTCGCCCGACGTCGTCGTCATCGCCGCGCACGACGCCTTCAGCTACGCCGAGCTGCGCGGCGCGGTCCAGGCCGTGCTCGGTGGCGCGGAGCTCGTCTGCGCCGGCCGCGACGCGCTCTTCCCCATGCCCGACGGCGCGTGGCCGGGAACCGGCGCGGTGATCGCCGCCGTCGAGGCCGCGACCGGCGCGAGCGCCGTCAACCTCGGCAAGCCCGCGGCGCAGCCGTTCCACACGGCGCTCGAGCGGCTGGGCGCGGATCCCTCGGCGCCCCGCGCGCTGGTCGTCGGCGACCGCCTCGACAGCGACCTCGCGGGCGCCGCCGCCGCGGGCCTCGACGGCGCGATCGTCCTGACCGGCGCGA
>JAOPZG010000317.1 GCA_025964215.1 Conexibacter sp. | reverse complement strand
AGCTGCCGTACGCCTTCTCCGGGCGCGCCACGCGCCCGCACGGGGTGGCCGCGCAGATCGTGCCGTGGAACTTCCCGCTGCTGATGGCGGCATGGAAGCTCGCGCCCGCGCTGGCGTGCGGCAACGTCGCCATCCTCAAGCCCGCTCCGACGACGCCCCTCACCGCGCTGATGCTCGCGGAGATCTGCCAGGAGGCCGAGCTGCCGCCCGGGGTCGTCTCGATCCTCCCCGGCGACGGGGCCGCCGGCGCGTCGCTGGTCCGCCACCCCGGCATCGACAAGGTCGCATTCACGGGCTCGACCGCCGTCGGTCGTGAGATCCAGGCCGACCTCGCCGACCGGCACCTTCCGCTCACGCTGGAGCTCGGCGGCAAGTCCGCGAACATCGTCTTCGAGGACGCGGCGCTCGACCAGGCGGTCGAGGGGATCGTCCAGGGGATCTTCTTCAACCAGGGCCACGTCTGCTGCGCCGGCTCGCGGCTGCTCGTGCAGGAGTCGATCGCCACCGAGGTGATCGAGCGGCTCTGGGCGCGGATGCAGACGCTGCGCGTCGGCGACCCGCTGGACAAGAACACCGACGTCGGCGCGATCAACTCCGCCGCGCAGCTCGCGCGGATCGGCGAGCTGGTCGGCGCGGGGGTCGAGGAGGGCGCGGGGCTGCGGCAGGTCGCGTGCGCGCTGCCCGAGAAGGGCTTCTGGTTCGCGCCGGCGCTGTTCACGGAGGCCTCGCCCGCGCACCGCATCTCGCGCGAGGAGATCTTCGGGCCGGTGCTCGCGATCACGACGTTCCGCACGCACGCCGAGGCGATCGAGAAGGCCAACAACTCCAACTACGGCCTGGCCGCCGGCATCTGGACCGACAAGGGCTCGAAGGCCTTCGAGGTCGCCGCGCAGCTCCAGGCCGGCGTCGTCTGGCAGAACACCTACAACCACTTCGACCCGACGGCGGCGTTCGGCGGGTTCAAGGAGAGCGGCTTCGGCCGCGAGGGCGGCGCGGCGGGGCTGCGCCCGTACGTCCGGCAGGGGGCCTAGGCGATGCGCGTCGCGGTGGCCAAGACCTACAAGCTGTACCTCGGAGGGGCGTTCGTGCGCTCGGAGTCCGGCCGCCACGACGTCGTCGACGGCGTCAACGTCCCGCGCGGCTCCCGCAAGGACGTGCGCAACGCCGTGAAGGCCGCGCGCAAGGCGCAGCCGGGGTGGGCGAGGAAGACGGCGTACAACCGCGGGCAGGTGCTCTACCGCGCGGCCGAGGCGCTGGAGTCGCGCGCCGGCGAGCTCGCCGCGGCGGGCGACGTCGGCGCGGCCGTCGACCTGCTGGTGCACTACGCGGGCTGGACCGACAAGCTCCACGCGGTGCTCGGCACGATCAACCCCGTCGCCGCGCCGTTCCTGTCGATGTCGACGCCGGAGCCGACGGGCGTCGTCGCGGTGCTCTGCGGAGCCGACGACGCGCTGGCGGACGTCGTGGGCGCGATCGCCGCGCCGCTGGCCGTCGGCAACGCCGTCGTCGTCGCGCTCCCCGAGCACGCGCCGCTCGCCGGCCTCGACCTCGGCGAGGTCCTCGGCGTCTCCGACGTCCCGGGCGGCGTCGTCAACCTCCTCTCCGGCCGCGCCGATGAGTTGGTCGGAGCGCTCGCAGCCCACCGCGACGTCAACGCCATCCTCGACGCCACGGGCGACGCCGACCTCGCCGTGACCATCGACACCCTCGCGGCGGAGAGCCTCAAGCGCGTCATCCGCGGCGAGCACTCCTCGCTCCAGCGCCTCGAGGCGCTGACCGAGCTGCGCACGGTCTGGCACCCGATCGGCGCGTAGGGCCGTCGCTCAGACGCCCGCGCGCCGCGCGCACGCGACGCAGAGGACGGACTCCGGCGCGAAGTCCAGGCGCGCCTCGGCGATCGGCTGGCCGCAGGAGTCGCAGACCCCGTAGGTGCCCTCGTCGAGCTTCTCGAGCGCGCGCAGGACACGTGCCTGGGAGAGCTCCAACGAGCCGCCGACGCCGACCTCGGTCAAGCGGCGCACCGCCTCGGTGGTGCCGTCGCCGACGCGCTTGCCGAAGCTGATCCCGCTGCCGCGCTCGGGCGCCTTCGCCATCCCGGTGATCTTCACGTCGAGGGCGTCCGCGCGGTCGCGCAGCACGCGCTCGACTTCCGGGAGGTCGGTGGCGTCCATGCCACCGGCCTACCCGCTTACGCGTGCACGTGCCCGCGGGCGATGACGTAGGAGAGCTTGTGGCCCTTCTGGCCGCTCTCGGTCAGGACGATCGGGAGCGTGAGGTCGGAGAAGGCGGCGGTCTGCGTCCCCTTCGGCAGCGCCATGCGGATCTTCTTCCTCTGCCCGGCCCTCAGCCGGAAGGACGTGGCCTTGCCGAGGCGCTGGGCGCCGCTCGGCAGCGGCGCCGGGAGGGTCGCGAGCGCGTCGTCGTCGGCGCTCGTCAGGTAGTCGGCGAGCGTGCCCTTGCAGGCGGCCTTCGCCTTCTTCGGGCACGAGAGCGTCACGTTGCCGACGCCGCCGCGGGAGATCGGGATGTCCTGGGCGGAGGCGCTGACGTCGGTGGCGACGGCCGCGCCGCGCAGCTCGGCCTGGAGCTGGACGGTCGTCGCGCCGTTGACGTCGGCCGTGGCCGTGACGGCGGTGTTGGCCCCGTCCATGGTGATGATCAACGGCCCGGAGCCGGGGATCCAGGCGGTCGCGAGCGGCCGGCCGAGCGCGACGTCGATCAGCGTCGGCAGCGAGGTCCCGGCGTTCGGGCAGCCGGCGAACGGCGAGCCGGGCTCCTCGCCGGGGAACGCCTGCGTCGTGAAGGACGTGGTGTCGGCCAGGACGTTCAGCCCCATGCCGCCGGGCGTGAAGTACAGGTTGATCGATCCGTTGCGCGACCCGCAGCCGGGTGGCGAGGGCGGCGTGCCGCCGTCGCCGCCGCCGAACTCCGGGCAGCCGTCGGCGTCGCTCGGCGTCGGGTCGACCTCGGTGACCGACCCCTGGCGCGAGAGGTCCAGCGAGGTCTGCTCGAAGCCGCCGGCCGGCACGACCGTCAGCACGTTCGGGCCGATGCCGGTGGCGATGATCGGCACGCTCGGGGGCGCCCGCAGCGTGTCGGTCTCCTTGCCCGAGCCGTCGAGCTTCGCGTCGCACGGCCCGGTCGGCTCGTGGTGCTCGGTCCAGCTGTTGGCCTGCGTGCCGGTGACCGAGATCGCGTAGTTCCCGATCCACGGCACGATCGCCGGGCGCGGCGCCTCGGCGGCCGAGGCGCTCGCGCCCGCGACCAGCGCCGCGACGCCGAGGAGGGACAGGACGGTGGCGCGGCGCAGGATCGGCATCGGGGCGCGGATCGTAGTCCGCGCCCCGGCCGTCGCGGGCTCAGCCGGCCGAGCGGATGACGGCCACCCGCGCCCGCACCGCGCCGGCCATGGCCGGGATCCGCACGCCGTGCATCACGACGAGCACCACGACCAGGCCGAGCCCGAGCAGGACCGCCGAGCCCGTCAGCGCGGAGGAGACCGCGTGCGCGAGGGCGTGCGTGGTCGACCCGCCGTCGCCGCGCTGGGCGGAGGCGAAGATCGTCACCAGGATCCCGAGCCCGAGCGACCCGCCGAGCTGCTGGGCGACGTTGACGACGCCCGAGGCGGCGCCCGCGTCGTCCGGCGCGACGCCCGCGATGCCCGCGGCCGTCAGCGGCGTGAGCGCCATGCCCATGCCGGAGCCGAGCAGGACCAGCGGCAGCGCGATCCCGGGGAAGAACGCGGTCGTCTCCGACAGGCGGCTGATCCAGACCAGCCCGGACAGCGCGAGCGTCAGGCCGACGAGCAGCAGCGGCATCGCGCCGACGCGCGCCGCGACGCGGGGGACGATCTGCACCATCGAGAACATCACCGCGGTCATCGGCAGGAACGCGAGCCCGGCCTGCAGCGGGTTGTACCCCAACACGCCCTGGAGGAACTGGGTCAGGAAGAAGAACATGGAGAACATGCCTCCGACCACCAGCATCCGGGCCAGGTAGGCGCCGGAGCGCTCGCGGCTCGCGAACAGGCGCAGCGGCGTGATCGGCTGCTCGGCCCGCATCTCGTTGAGGATGAAGGACACCAACAGCCCGGCGCCCAGCGCGAACGAGGCGACCGTGAGCTTGTCGCCCCAGCCGTCGGACGCGGCGCGGACGAAGCCGTAGACCACGGCGGTCATGCCGACGGTCGACGTGATCGCGCCCGCGAGGTCGAAGCGGCCGGGACGGCGCGCGGTCTCGGGGAGGTGGCGCGGCGTGAGGTACATCACGAGGATGCCCACGGGCACGTTGATGAACATGCCCCAGCGCCAGGAGATCCAGTCGGTGAGCATGCCGCCGAGGACCAGGCCGGCGCTCCCGCCGCCGCCGGCGACCGCGGAGTACCAGGCGAGCGCGCGGGTGCGCTCGGTGCCCTCGCGGAACGTGGTGGTGAGCAGCGCGAGCGTGGACGGCGCGGCGAGCGCGGCGCCGACGCCCTGCAGCGCACGGGCGACGAGCAGCCACTCGGCCGACTGGGCGACGCCGGCGAGCAGCGACGCCGTGCTGAAGACCGCGATGCCCACCAGGAACACGCGGCGGCGGCCGAGGATGTCGCCGGCGCGCGCGCCGAGGAGGAGGAGGCCGCCGAAGGTCAGGGCGTAGGCGTTCTGGACCCAGGACAGGCCGGCGGAGGAGAAGTGCAGTGAGGTGTGGATCTCCGGCAGCGCCGTGATGATCACCGAGACGTCGAGGACGATCATGAGGTACGCGGCCAGGATCAGCCCCAGCACGAGGTTGGGGTTCGAGGCGTGGTCGGGCGACCGGCGCGTGGGGGCGCGCCGGAGGAGGGCGGACAACATGGGGAAGGGTGCTCCTTGGGGTCGTGGGCGAAGCCTCGCCCAGAGGGCTCGGCTTCGCGGGGAGGGCGCTAAAATGGAGGCGTCCTCCAGAAACGTTGCCGGAGGGTGCCTCCGGTTTCTCATATAGTAGCGGAGGCAGCCTCCACTTCGCAAGCGAATCGTGAACCTGTCCCATGTCTGACACCACCGTCGCCCAGCCCACGCAGGTCACCGGCCTCTCACAGCGGCCCAAGCGCGCCGACGCGCGCCGCAACTACGAGAAGCTGCTGACCGCCGCCGCCGACGCGTTCACCGAGAACGGCACGGCCGCGTCGTTGGAGGACATCGCGCGCCGCGCGGACGTCGGCATCGGCACGCTCTACCGCCACTTCCCGACGCGCCAGGACCTGCTCGAGGCCGTCTACATCGAGGAGGTCGAGGAGATGAGCGCGAAGGCCGGCGAGCTCGGCGACCTCGCGCCGTGGGACGCGCTCGTCACCTGGCTGCGCCAGTTCGTCCGCTTCGCCGCGACCAAGCGGGCGCTCGCCGACGAGATGCTGAACACGATCGACGCCGAGGCGCCGGTCTTCGTCTCCTGCCGCACCGCGATCACCGAGGCCGGCGACATGCTGCTCCAGCGCGCGCAGGAGGCCGGCACCGTCCGCAAGGACACCAACTTCACCGACGTCGGCCGCATGGTCGCCGGCATCGCCTCGATCCGCACGCTCGACCCCGGCCAGATCGACCGGATCCTCGACGTCGCGCTTGACGGGTTGAGGTACCGCGCCGAGTAATCGGCAGGCGCGTCGCGCGGCCTCGACGGGCTGCGCTACACCGCGCCGGCCGAGTAGCCCGCGGCGTCCGCGGCGGCGCCCGCCGCGAGGTACGCCGGCCACGAGCCGTGGTGCGTGATGTCGGGCGCGCCGGCCAGGGCCAGCGGCTCGCAGCCGAAGCCGACGACCGTGCGGCCGTCGGCGAGCTCCACGGGCCCGAGCGTCATCGGGCCGGGCAGCGCCGCCAGGAAGCGCCCGAGCGCGGCGGCGCCGAGCAGCCAGAGCTCGCCCTCGACCGCCTCGCCGTCCTCCTCGACGCGCACGAGCCCCGGCTTCGGCGGCGCCGTGTCCAAGGCGTACAGCTTGTAGCTCTCCGCCGTCCGGACGGTCTCCGCGTAGCGCGCGCCGAGCGCGGTGAGCTGGCCGTTGAGCGGCTGGCCGGATCGGTGCGCGCCGACGACCAGGAGCGCGGTGGGCGCGGGGCCGAGCGCGGCCTCCGGGG
>JAOPZG010000298.1 GCA_025964215.1 Conexibacter sp. | reverse complement strand
ACGATCGCGAAGCCGAGCAGCCAGCCGCCCTGGCCGCCGAGCGCGTCGTTGAGGAGCCGGAACGGCCCGGTCGCGCCGCCGAAGACGCCGCCGCCCGCGCCGCCGCCGCCGGCCGTGTTGGTCGTCGGCCCGCCGGACTGCCCGAAGAGCCGGCCGAGGCCGTTGTAGCCGAAGATCAGCGACCAGATCGAGTTGTCGCTCGTGCCCGAGACGTAGGGGCGCGAGCCCGCCGGCGTCAACCACATCATCATCGGCCACGCGAGCCCGACGGCGACCATCACCGCGCCGCCGCGCGCGAGCTGCGTCGCGGCGATCCGGCGGCCGCGCGGGGCGACCCAGAGCCACGCGGCGACGATCCCGGGGACGACGAGCAGCGCCGCGGCCATCTTGGTCTCGAAGCCGAGGCCCACGGCCGCGCCGGCGACGAGCAGCCAGCGGGTGGAGCCGCCGGCCCGCAGCCCGCGGTCGGTCGCCCACAGCGCGGCGGTCGTGCAGAGCACGAGCAGCGCGTCCGGGTTGTTGTGGCGGGAGATCGCGACGGTGATCGGCGTCAGCACGAGCGTCAGCCCGGCGGCGAAGGCCGCGGAGCGCCCGAAGCGGCGCAGCGTCATGTCGTACACCAACCCGACGGTCGCGACGCCCATCAGCGCCTGCGGCACCAGCAGCGACCACGAGGAGAAGCCGAACGCGCGGGCCGAGAGCGCCTGGACCCAGAGAGCGAGCGGCGGCTTGTCGACCGTCTGCACGCCGGCGACGTCGAACGACCCGTACAAGAGCGCGTGCCACGACGTGGTCATCGAGCGCACGGCCGCGGCGTAGTAGTCGTTGGCGTACCCGTTGAGGTCCAGCGCCCAGAGGTTCAACCCCGCGGCGAGGACGAGCAGCAGCGCCAGCTCCGGGCGGATCGCGGCGATCCGCGAGAGCACGGCCGGACGGGGACGCGACCGGGGTCGCGTCCGGGGAAGGGGAAGGGCAGGCGTGGTCGTCGACATGCACCGCAAGGTTGCGGCCCGACACGCGAGCCGCCTGTGCGCTCCCTGGGAGCATCGTGAGATCTACATCACCCCCACTCAAGGGGTCTGACCCCTTGCGGCGCCCCCACGCATGGGGTCTGACCCCCTGCGGCGCGCCACGCAAGGGGTCTGACCCCGCCGGTCCGGCTGTTGATCGGCAGCGACGCCTACAACTACGGCCGCGGGGCGTGGCAGGGCCGGCCCGCGACCGACGCCGAGTGGGAGGCGCTCAGCACCTCGACCGACCACGAGGAGGCGACGCCCGAGCAGCCGGACCCGCTGAGCGCGCGTCCGTAGTTCACCCCGGAGGAGCGCGGCGTCCCACCGCTGACTCCGCGCGTCCGCGGCCGTAGCTTCATCGACATGAACTCCCTGCTCTCGAAGATCACCAGCGTCACCTCCATCGCCGTCGGCCTTGCTCTCGGCATGGTCCTCGCCGGCGTGCTCGCCCTCGTCGGCGGCAGCTACGCCCACAAGGTCGTCCACGACCAGCTCAGCCCGCAGAAGATCACCTTCCCGAAGACCAAGGCCGAGGGCCTCTTCCCCGACCTCACCAAGTACGCCGGCCAGACCGTCGACAGCGGCACCAAGGCCAAGGCCTACGCCGACAAGTACATCAACCGCCACCTCCAGGAGGTCGCCGGCGGCCAGACGTACGCCCAGGTCAGCGCCAAGGCCATGGTCGCGCCGAACGACGCGAAGCTCGCCGGCCAGAAGGCCACGCTCTTCCAGGGCGAGACGCTCCGCGGCCTGCTGCTGTCGGTCTGGGGCTGGTCGATCGTCGGCACCGTCGCGACGCTCGCCGGCATCGCGCTCATCCTCATCGGCCTGATCCTCGCCGCGCTGCCGCTGGCCGGGGCACGGCTGGCGAAGCGCACCCGCAACGAGAGCGCGAGCGCCGCCGGCGCCCGCACCCCCGCCGTCGCGTAGAGCCTAGGACCCGCCGTCGCGCAGCCGCACGATCCCGCCGATGACGCCGAGGTAGGCGCTGCCGTCGGGACCGAGCGCGATCCCCGCGTAGTTGTTGTTGAACAGGAGGCCGCTGCCGGCGTAGCGCTTGAAGGCCGTCCGGCCGGTGCGCGCGTCGACCGCGGTCCAGAAGTAGGGCTGCTCGCCGGTGGGCGCGGGGACGCGCTCATAGGCGTAGATCAGCCCGGTCTTCGTCGAGAGCTTGGGCACCACGGTCGGGGCCTGCACGTCGGTGGTGGTCCACCGCCTCGTGCAGCCCCGGCCGTCGGCGTTCACATCCACGCGGGCCATCCCCGCCGTCGTGACCGTCCCGCTCCGCGGCCCGAACGGATCCTGGTAGCCGTAGTTGTCCTCCACGATCAGCGCGCGGCCCGAGCCGATCAGCGAGTTCTCGGTCGCGCCGGCGCCCTTCCCGAAGACCGGCACCGTGCACACGACCCGCTTCGCGCCGCGCGCCAGCTTCGCCGCGGTCCGGTAGACCACCACGTCCATCGGGTCCGCGTTGTCGGCGATCGCCACGTAGCCGCCGGTCATGATCGTCGGCGTGGTGCCGGAGCCCGCGTCGACCTGCCCGGGCTTGTGGACCCCGGAGTTCTTGTACGTGACGCTCCAGTCCACGTGCGGCTTCCCGCCGCGGTCGCTGAAGCGGTACATCTTCTCGTCGGAGACGATGTAGATGGCGTCGCGGTCGACGGCGAACGAGTTCTCGATCTCCTCGCCGGTGCGCAGCACGCCGACCTTGCGCGTCTTCGTGTCGAGGATCCCGACCTTGCCGCTCTTCTTGGAGACGAACCAGATCCGGCCGTGGAAGTCGGGCAGCGCGGAGGTCACGCGCTCGTCGCCCTTCAGCGCGCCGGTCAGGTCGTAGTCGGCGACCTTGACGAGCTTGGTCGCGTCGTCGCGCTCGGCGAGGACGACGAGGTGGCTCGCCTTGGTCGCGCTCCAGATCCGGTCCTGCTTGTCGAGGAAGAAGTAGCCGCCGCCGGTGAAGTTCTGGAACGCGGTCGGGCCCGTCGGGTTCGGCGCGCCGAGGACGTAGCTGGCGCGGACGGCGAGCGTCTGCGGGTCGATGACGCGCGCGGTGATGGGGGAGGTGATCGACGGGCAGACCGAGACGATCCGGCCCTTCGTGTCGAACGCGATCGAGCCGCAGAGCGCGGGCGCCATCGCGCCCGAGCTCGCCTGGAGGTCCGTGCCGAGCGGGCCGGTCCTGTTGTAGGCGTCGGTCATCCACGTGTCGTTGTGGAGGTTGTTGTTGGGGTTGGTCGCCATGAACGGGTTCTGCGGCGCGGTGGTGGCCGGGAACGCCGTGGCGGTGGCGGGCGCGCCGAGCGCCTGCGGGAGCGTGGTCGGCGTGGGGTCGGCGATCGGCTCGGCGCGCGCGGCGGGCGCGAGGGCGGCACCGAGCGCGGCGGCGAGGACGAGGGCGCGCGCGGTGGCGCGCGGGGACGGGTGGGGCATGGCCGCCACGCTACGCCTCTTATTTACGATTTGTCAAGTTGCGCACGCCGACAACACGGGCGGGTAGGATGCCCGCCGATGGCACCGAGCACGCCGCGCGCGCCGAGGAGGCTCGCTCCCGCCCAGCGGCGCGAGCAGCTCGTCCGCGCCGCGATGGCGCTGCTGGCCGCCGGTGGCGCCGAGGCGCTCTCCTTCGAGGCCGTCGCCCAGCGCGCCGGCGTCACGCGCAACCTGCTCTACCACTACTTCCCCGGCGGGACGGCGGAGCTCCTGCGCGCCGCCGCCGACCTCGCCGGCCAGGACCTCGTCGAGGGCTGGACGGTCGACCCGGAGCTCGCGCTGCAGGAGCGCCGCGTCCGCAACTTCGGCGCGATGGCGCGCCACGCGGGCACGCCGACCGACGCGTGGGCGGTCAGCCGGATCTCCTCGGTCTCGACCGATCCCGCGATCCGCGAGCTCAACGCGCGCTACCGCGGGCAGATCGTCGCCGCGATCGCGCTCAACGCGCTCGGCACGACGGAGCTCGCGCCCATGCAGCGCGCCGCGCTCGAGGCCTACCTCGCCTTCGCCGAGGCGCTGCTGGACCGCGGCCGCGAGCGGAAGCTGCCGGTCGAGGAGGTCGTCGGCGTGCTCTCGTCGATGCTCGACGCGACGGTCAGGACGGTCGCGCCGGACCGCGCCGGGAAGGAACCCCGGAGCGCGGGGTCTTCGGGGTGAGGCACCCGCCTCCTCGCCATCCGAAAGGACCCCTCCCATGCACCTCCCACGCCGCGGCGTCGCCGCGACCGGCGCCGCCGCCCTGACGGCCGCGATCCTGATCCCCGCCCTCGGCGCCGACGCCAGCTCGTCGGTCTCGGTGAAGCTCACCGACTTCAAGGTCACGCCGTCGGTGAAGTCCGTCAGCCACGGCAAGGTCAAGTTCATCGTCGCCAACAAGGCCGGGATGGAGCACGAGCTCGTCGTCATCAAGACCTCCAAGAAGGCGTCGCAGCTCGCCCCGAAGGGCGGCGGCAAGGCCTCGGAGAAGGGCTCCGTCGGCGAGGTCGAGCTGGCCGCGCACAAGACCAAGACGCTGAGCCTGAACCTCAAGAAGGGCCACTACGCCCTGATCTGCAACGTCGGCGGTCACTACATGGCCGGCATGCACACCGACCTCACGGTGAAGTAGGCCGCTACTTGACGATGATCTTCCCGACCATGCCGGGATGGATCGTGCACTGGTACTTGAAGGTGCCCGCTCGGGCGAACTTCAAGGTGTAGGTGCCGGACTTCTGCGTCTTGCTGTGCTTCGTCTTGAACGTGACGTTGTGCGGCGTGTCGCCGTCCTTCCAGACCCACTTCACCGACGCGCCCTTGGCGATCCGGACGGTGGACCTCTTGAAGGAGATGTCCTTGAGCGTGACGGTGGTCGTGCTCGCCGCGTGTGCGCGCGGCGGGGCGGCCGCCTGCGCCACGGGCAGCGAGGCGACGGAGGCGACGGCGAGGACGGCGCCGGCGGCCAGGGCGGAGCGGTGGCTTCTCATGCCCCCTTGTGCGCACTGCGCACGGCAATGGATCACCGCTGTTGCGCCGCGTCCGGCGAGGCCTCCCAGAAGTCGTCGATCTTCGTGCCGCCGTCCCCGTCCGACTGGTGCGAGATCGCCCACAGCTCGACGGGCTCGTCGCCCTCGTTGCGGTGCGAGCGGCGCGTGCCGGGCGCGACGCGCACGGCGGCCGGCGCGCTCACCTCGCGCACCTCGTCGCCGAAGCGCATCGTCAGCGTCCCGCGCGTGAGCAGGTAGAGCTCCTCGAGCGCGTCGTGGAAGTGGCCGGTGCCCTGCTCGAAGTCGCAGTGCGGCGGGACGCGGATCAGCGTCGCGGCCACCTGCTCGGCGCCGAGCGCGTCGGTCAGCGGGCGGAACTCGCCGGGGACGTCGGAGCCCGCGTAGACGTCGTCGACGTCGTCGGGGTCCACGATCGCGTAGTCGCTCATGCTGTCGTGGTATCCCGCCGCGTGAAGACGTACACGGCGGAGCCGATCTCGGGCGGGAGGACGAGCGCGCTCAGCTCGGCGTGGTGGTCGACGTCGAACGCCGTCTGCTCGCGGTAGTCGGCCCAGTTGCCGGCGGCCTGCTCGCTCGCGCTGGAGATCACGACGTAGGTCTGCACGGTCGGCGTCTTGAAGACCCAGCGCTCGAAGTCGTTGCCGGCCGGCGGCCAGGAGCAGAGGACGACGGCGGGGCGGCGCTCGCGCAGCGCGGTGCGGGCGTCCTGGGCGATGACGCCGTCGCCCGCGTCCGCGCTCGCGCGCCGCGTCTGCTTCCAGCTCCCGTCGTCGGTCGCGACGACGTCGGTCCCCGCCTCCCGCAGGAAGCGCGCGAGCGTCCCGTCGCCGGCGGCGATCTCCACGCACGGGCGATCAGCGATCAGCGCCGCGAGCCGGTCGACCAGCGCTCGCGAGTAGAAGCAGTAGATCCCGCGCGGCTCGACCAACGGCATCAGGTAGGACCTCTGGCGCACGAGCGGCCAGAGCAGCCGGAAGGCGCGCAGGGAGACCGGCTTGCGCTCCAGCCCGCCGCCGCGGAAGAGCAGCCGCTGCGCGAGGAAGCCCGAGACGAGGCCGAAGCGCAGCGTGCCGGAGGTGACGCCGGTCGCGGCCGAGACGCCCATCTGCTTCAGGGCGCCGGCCGCGAGCCGCTGGCGCGCCAGCGCGGAGACGAGCGCCGGCTCGCCGCCGCGGGCGAGC
>JAOPZG010000295.1 GCA_025964215.1 Conexibacter sp. | reverse complement strand
CGCGCGGGCGACGGACGTGAGCCGCCGCCGCGGCGCCTCGCGCGCCTCCAGGAACGCGTCGACCGCCGCGGCCGGCGCGGCGCCCGGCGACTCCTCGAGCGCCTTCTCGGCCAGGACGCGGCGCGCGTCGAGCACGTCGTCGAGCAGCGCCTGCTGCTCCCAGCGATGGACCCGCGTGGCCGCCGGCAGCGCCAGCACCTCCTGCTCCAGCCACTCCAGCCCGAGTCGCTCGCCGAGGTCGAAGAACGTGCGCGCGACCGCGACCACCTCGCGTCCCGTGTTCTGCGCCACCGTGATGATGTCCGGCGCGTGGCGCAGCGCGGGCTGGAAGGCGTGGCGGCGCGCGAGCGCGTCCGGCACCCCGATGTCGACCAGCTCGACCGCGATCGCCTCGTGCTCCTCGCGCCACGCGTCCGAGCGCAGCTCGGGCAGCGCGTCGGCCAGGACCACGAACGCGTCGCCGACGGCGGCGACCGTCGCCTCGACGTCGGCGCTGGGCGCGTGGATCAGGTACCAGCGCGCGACGCCCGCGACGAGGTCGTCGACCCCGTCGAGCAGCCGCCACGCGGCGTCGTGGTCGAGCGTCTGGACGTGGCCCTCGATCTCCAGCCAGCGCTGCGTCGAGCCCGTCACCTCGCGCGCGATCCGGACCGCGCGCACGACCTCGGCCGGCTCGGCGCCGAGCTCGCCGCTCAGCCCGGAGACGAACGTCGGGCCGAGCGCGTCGACGACGTCGTTGGCCGCGAGCGTCGCGACGAGCTCGCGCCGCAGCGGGTGCTCGGCGATCAGGTGGCCGAAGCGCTCGACCACGGGATGCGGGAAGTACGCGCGGACGTCGCGCCCGAACGCCGGCTCGTCGGGCAGGTCGGAGTCCAGCAGCGCGTCGGTCAGCAGCCGCTTGGCGTAGGCGACGAGCACCGCGAGCTCCGGCCGGACGAGGCCGCGGCCCGCACGCCGGCGCTCGGCCATGTCCTCGGTGGTGGGCAGCGCCTCGTCGCGGCGCCGGAGGATCTTCGCGTCCTCCAGCGCGGCCATCAGGTCCTCGTAGGCGAAGACGCGCGCGGCGCTCGAGCGGACCTCCTGCGAGAGGATCTGCGCCTGGAGGAACGAGTCATAGAGGACGTGAGCGACGACGTCCTCCGTGACCTCCGCGAGCAGGTCGTCGCGGTCCTCGCGCCCCAGCTCGCCGCGGCGCACCGCGAGGTCGAGCAGGATCTTCAGGTTGACCTCGTGGTCGGAGGTGTCGACGCCCGCCGAGTTGTCGATGAAGTCGGCGTTGATCAGCCCGCCGCCGCCCTCGTGGCCGCCGACCGTGGCGTACTCGATCCGCGCGCGGTGGGTGAAGCCGAGGTTCCCGCCCTCCCCCACGACCCGCGCCCGGACCTCGTGGCCGTCGACCCGGATCGCGTCGCTCGAGCGGTCGCGCGCGTCGGCGTCGGACTCGCCGGACGCCTTCACGACGGTCCCGATCCCGCCGTTCCACAGCAGGTCGACGGGCGCGCGCAGCAGCGCGCGGATGAGGTCGGCCGGCGCCAGCGCCTCGTCCTCGACGGCGAGCGCGCGCCGGACCTCCGGCGTCAGCGCGATCCGCTTGGCGTCGCGGCTGAAGACGCCGCCGCCGGCCGAGAGGACGTCGCGGTCGTAGTCGTCCCACGACGAGCCGCTGAGCGCGAAGAGCCGCTCGCGCTCGGCGAACGAGCGCTCGGGGTCCGGGTCGGGATCGAGGAAGACGTGGCGGTGGTCGTAGGCGGCAACCAGCTTGAGCGACCGCGACAGCAGCATCCCGTTGCCGAAGACGTCGCCCGACATGTCGCCGATCCCGACCGCCCGGATCACGTCGCGCTCGGGATCGACCGAGAGCTCGCGGAAGTGGCGCTTGACCGACTCCCACGCGCCGCGCGCGGTGACGCCGAGGCCCTTGTGGTCGTAACCGGTCGAGCCGCCGCTGGCGAACGCGTCGCCGAGCCAGAAGCCGCGCCGCAGCGAGACCGCGTTGGCCGTGTCGCTGAACGCGGCGGTCCCCTTGTCGGCCGCGACCACGAAGTAGGAGTCCTGCTCGTCGTGGACGCGGACGCCCTCCGGCGGCACCGTCTCGCCTTCGTCCGAGAGGTTGTCGGTGACGTCGAGCAGCGCCTCGACGTAGCGCACGTACTGGCGCTTGACCTCCTCGCGGAGACGCGCCGGATCCTCCGGGCGGTCCTTGAGGAAGAACCCGCCCTTGGCGCCCGCCGGCACGATGATCGCGTTCTTGGTCATCTGCGCGCGCATCAGCCCGAAGACCTCGGTGCGGTAGTCCATGCGGTCCGACCAGCGGATGCCGCCGCGCGCGATCCGCCCGCCGCGCAGGTGGATCCCCTCCATGTCGGGCGCGTAGACGTAGATCTCGAAGAGCGGCGCGGGCTGCGGGATCGCGGGGACCTCCGCGCTGCGCAGCTTGAAGGCCATGGCGTCGCGGTCGTGCTTGAAGGCGTTGGTCCGGACCGTGGCGTCGATCAACCCAAGTTGGTTGCGAAGGATGCGGTCGTGGTCGAGCAGCGCGACGGCGTCGAGGTCCTCGCGGATCTCGGCGCGCAGCGCCTCCTCGTCCTCGGCGCTCCCCGCGCGGTCGTCGGTCGCGAAGCGCAGCTCGAAGAGCCGGATCTGCTTGGCCGTGATCGCCGGGTTGGCCGCGATCACGTCGTTCTGGAAGGACTCCGTGTAGCGCGAGCCGATCCGCTGGCGGTAGCGGCGGTAGGCGCGCAGGACCTGCACCTGCGGCCAGCGCAGGCCGGCGCTCACCACGAGGCGGTTCAGCGAGTCCGACTCGGTCTCCCCGCGCCAGACCGCCTCCAGCGCGTCGGCCACGCGCGCCGCCACGTCGCCGAGCGGCACCGGGCCGGGCGCGCCGCCGTCGGCGTTCAGGACGCCGAAGGCCTGGATCCACAGCTCGTCCTCGCCGTGCAGGCGCGCTGGGATCTCCTCGATCACGCGCAGCCCCAAGTGCTCCAACATGGGCGTGGCCTGCGAGAGCTCGACCTTCGGCCCGCGGCGGTAGAAGGCGACGCGCGTGCGCCGCGTGAGCCCGTCGCCGCCCGCGCCGCGCTCGTCCTGCAACCCCACCAGGAAGTCGGCGCGGCCGGTCGCGAGCGCCTCGAAGCGCTCGACGTCCTCGGCGGCGATCAGCGGCTCGACCGCCGCGCGGTAGGACTCCGGCAGCCGCTTGAGCCAGCGCGCGGCGAGCATCCTCCCGCGCTCGGGGCCGTGGCGGTGCACGAGCGCGCCGCCGACGCGATCGCGCCACGTGCGCGCCTCGAGGATCAGCCGGCGCTCGAGCTCGCTCACGTCCACGTCGGGCAGCCCGCCGCCGCCGCGGACCGTGAGGTGCAGGTAGACGCGGTCGTCCTCGCCGAAGACCTCGTGCTGCTCGACGTGGTCGGTCGCGTAGGCGCTGGCGACCATCCCGCGCAGGCGCTCGCGCAGCGTCGCGCTGTAGCGCTCGCGCGGGAGCGCGGCGACGAGCGAGGCGCCGCGGCCGTCGCGCGCGCGGCGCCCGAGCAGCCGGACCTCGTCGGCGCGCAGCGCGAGCAGGACCGAGAGCTGCGCGCGGACGTCCTCGACCGACGCGCCGAAGAGCTCGCCCTTGGGGTAGCCGTCGAAGAGCGCGACCGCGGCCTTCGAGTCGTGGCTGCCGTCGATCAGGTCCTCGGCGTCGAGGATCCGGCGCAGCTTGTCGCGCAGCAGCGGCGTCGTGCTCGCGGGCTCCGCGTACGCGCGCGTCGTGAAGAGGCCGATCAGGCGCG
>JAOPZG010000289.1 GCA_025964215.1 Conexibacter sp. | reverse complement strand
AGCCCGTCGCGCACGTCGGGCAGAGCGCGCCCGACGATGACCGACATGGCGTAGTCGAGGTACGCGGTGCGCATCTCGTCTTCGAGCGCGCGCGGCTCGATGTTGCCGCCGCTAATGACGTCGGTTGCCATGCGTCATCACCTCCTGAGTGGGATTGCGGGACTGCGCCGCACGGGAGCGGCGCATCAGACGTCGAGGTTCACGACCGCGCGAGCGTTCTGCTCGATGAACTCGCGCCGTGGCTCGACCACGTCGCCCATCAGCATGGTGAAGAGGCGGTCGGCCTCCGCGGCGTCGTCGACGCTCACCTGCTGCAGCGTCCGCGTGGTCGGGTCCATCGTGGTCTCGCGCAGCTGCTCGGGGTTCATCTCCCCCAGCCCCTTGAAGCGCGACACGTTGACGCCGCGGCGCGCGACCTCGAGCACCGCGGTGCGCAGCGTCTCGAACGAGTAGGCCTCGTCGGAGCGCTCGCCCAGCGCGACGCTGAACGGCGGCGCGCCCGCGAGCTCGACCAGCTGCGCGTTGACCTTCACGTACTGGCGGTAGTCGTTGGAGTCGAACATCGAGCGCGGCAGGCGGTGCGTCTGCGCCAGCCCGCTCTTGCGCTCGACGGCCTTGACGATCAACAGCTCGTCGTTGGTCTCGACGATGTGCGTCTCGTGCGGCCGCGAGGCGTCGTTCTTCTCGAGCGAGGCCAGCGCGGACTGCAGGTCGCCCGCCTGGTCGTCGAGCAGCCCGGCCTCGCCGAGGAAGCGGACGGCCTCGTGGCCGTGCTCGGCGCGCAGCGAGCTGCCCCAGCCCTCGAACTGCTTGAGCAGCCGGGTGTAGCGCTGCCAGCGCGCCTCGGTGAGCTTGAACTCGTTGCCGGCGCGGTCGTGCACGCGGATCTTCTCGAGCTTGTCGGAGAGCAGCAGCTCCTCGAGCTGCGAGTCCTTCTCCAGGTAGCGCTCGGTCTTGCCCTGCTTGACCTTGTAGAGCGGCGGCTTGGCGATGTAGACGTAGCCGGCCTCGATCAGCTCCGGCATCTCGCGGAAGAGCAGCGTCAGGACGAGCGTGCGGATGTGCGCGCCGTCGACGTCCGCGTCCGTCATCAGCACGACCTTGTGGTAGCGCGCCTTCTCGATGTCGAACTCGTCGCGGATGCCGGTGCCCAGCGCCGTGATCAGCGCCTGGACCTCGGTGTTCTTCAGCACGCGGTCGATGCGCGCCTTCTCCACGTTGAGGATCTTGCCGCGCAGCGGCAGGACGGCCTGCGTGTGCCGGTCGCGGCCCTGCTTGGCCGAGCCGCCGGCGGAGTTGCCCTCGACGATGAAGATCTCGGCCAAGGACGGGTCCTTGACCGAGCAGTCGGCGAGCTTGCCCGGCAGCGGCGAGTTCTCCAGCGCGCTCTTGCGGCGCGTCAGGTCGCGGGCCTTGCGCGCGGCGGATCGCGCCTGCGCGGCCTGCACGGCCTTGCGGATGATCGCCCGGGCCTCCCCCGGGTTCTCCTCCAGGAACTCCGCGAGCTTGGAGTTGACGACGTTGGCGACGAAGCCCTCCATGCCCGGGTTGCCGAGCTTGGTCTTCGTCTGGCCCTCGAACTGCGGGTCGGCGAGCTTGGCGGAGATGACCGCGGTGAGCCCCTCGCGCACGTCCTCGCCGGAGAGGTTGTCGTCCTTCTCCTTGAGCTCGCCCTTCTCCCGGGCGTAGCGGTTGACGGTGCGCGTCAGCGCCGAGCGGAAGCCGGAGAGGTGCGAGCCGCCCTCGTGCGTGTTGATGTTGTTGGCGAACGAGAAGACCGACTCCTGGTAGGAGCCGTTCCACTGCATCGCGATCTCGACGTACCCCTCCTCGGTCTCCCCCTCGAAGAAGATGACCTTCTTGCCGAGGGGCTCCTTGTTCTCGTTGAGGTAGGTGACGAAGTCCTCGATGCCGCCCTCGAAGTGGAACTCCGCGCGCTGGCCGCCGGCCCGCTCGTCGACGAGCGTGATGCGCAGGCCGCGCGTGAGGTAGGCGGTCTCGCGCAGGCGCTGCTCGAGCACGTTGAAGTCGTGCTCGATGGTCTCGAAGATGTCGGCGTCGGGCAGCCAGGTGACCGAGGTGCCGGTGCTCTGGCCCGGGGCCATCTTCTCGCCCTTGACCAGGTCGTAGCGCGGGACGCCGCGGTCGAACTCCTGGTGGAAGTTGTGGCCCTCGACCGCGACCTCGACCCGCAGGGTCTCCGACAGCGCGTTGACGACCGAGATGCCGACGCCGTGCAGGCCGCCGGAGACCTTGTAGCCCCCGCCGTCGCCGAACTTGCCGCCGGCATGCAGGACGGTCAGCACGACCTCGACGGCCGGGCGGCCCTCCTTCTCGACGATGCCGACCGGGATGCCGCGGCCCTCGTCGCGCACGGTCACGCTGTTGTCGGGGTGGATCGTCACCGCGACGTGGCCGCCGAAGCCGGCGAGCGCCTCGTCGACGGAGTTGTCCACCGCCTCGTAGACCAGGTGGTGCAGGCCACGGATGCCCGTCGACCCGATGTACATGCCAGGACGCTTGCGGACCGCCTCGAGGCCCTCGAGGACGGTGATGTCCTGGGCGTCGTAGGCGGCCGAGCCCTGGCGCGCATTCTTCTGCTTGCCGTTCTCGTTCGCCATAAGAGTTGCTGCGTTCCTACGCAGAACGCCCCGATCCCGGGCTCGGTCGAGCCCGACCGGGGCGTGAAAAGAAGTTATCCACAGGATAGCACAGGAACCCGTCTGAACGCCTCCTCAGAGGGTCACGAAAGACCTGCAAATCGCCACAAAAGTGTTACGGCTCGCGCGCGGCCCAGGAACGCGGCGGCGAGGCGACGCACCGGAGCGCGGTTATGCGCCCTTCGCCGAGCTGCTCGTTGAGGCGCGCGACGAGCTCCGGCGCCATCAGATCGAGCTCTTGCGCCCACACCGACGACCGGCAGGAGATCGTCAACGTTCCACCCCGCTCCGTGGTCGGCGTCGCCTCCTTGACGACCGCCGCGCCGACCACCGAGGGCCACACGCGCTGCACGTCGCCGAGCACCGTGCGCGGCGCGAGCTGGTCGGCGAGCCCGGCGATCGCCGACGACAGCGGCCTGGGGGAGCGCCGGCGCATCAGGCCGCCTCGGCCGCTGCGGCGTCCTGCAGGACCGTCCCGGGCGAGACCTTCAGGCGGACGACCGAGGAGCTCTGCGCGCCCGGGACGTGCCCGAGGTCCGTCGTCGTGACGACCGCCTGGCCGCCGTCGTCGAGGCGCGCCACGAGCATCCCGCGGCGATCGGCGTCGAGCTCGCTCATGACGTCGTCGAGCAGCATCAGGGGGGGAGCCCCGCGCTCGGCGGCAAGGACCTCCCGCTCGGCGAGCAGGAGCGCCAGCAACGCGAGCCGCTGCTCCCCCTGGGAGCCGAAGGACTTCAGCTCGCGCCCGTCGCGCAGCAGCAGCAGCTCGTCGCGGTGCGGGCCGTGCTGGGTGAAGCCGCGCTCGACGTCGGAGGCGCGGCGCTCGTGCAGCTCCGTGGCGAGCTCCGCGGGCTCGGTCGCCTTCGTCCGCGGCCGGTAGCGGACTCCGGCGGCGCCGGCGAGGCCGAGCTCGGTCGCCAGCTGGGGAAAGCCCTCGGCCACGCGGGCCACCGCGGCGGCGCGGTCGTCGCGCAGCGCGAT
>JAOPZG010000275.1 GCA_025964215.1 Conexibacter sp. | reverse complement strand
GCGCGCGGTCCCTCACCTTCGCGGAGCTCGAGGACGAGGTCGGCGCGCTCGCCTCCGGCCTGGCCGCGCGCGGGCTGTCCGGCGCGACCGTCGCGTGGATGCTCCCCAACGCGCCGGAGGCGATCGTCACGGCGCTCGCGCTGGCGCGGGTCGGCGCCGTCGCGGTCCCGCTCAACGACCGCCTGACCGCCGAGGAGCTCGCGTTCATCGCGGAAGACGCGGGCATCGACCTGCAGATCGGCGGCGCGGGTGGCGTGGCGGTCGAGGAGCTGCGCGGCGTCGCGAACCCGTGGCGCGCGTGGCCCGTCGAGGACGACGCGGTCGCCACGTTGATCTACACCTCGGGGACGACCGGCTTCCCGAAGGGCGTCGTGCGCACGCACCGCGCGAACGCGTGGAACGTCGTCAACTCCGCGCTCGGGGACCCGCGGACGGCCGGCGACGTCGAGCTCTTCACGCTCCCCGCGTTCGGGATCGGGCTGCTGCACTTCGCGCTGCCGGCGCTGCTCGGCGGCGCGACCGTCGTGCTCGACGGCGCCTTCGACGCGGAGCGCGTCTGGGCGCTGCTCGGGAGCGGCGAGGTCACCCGGACGTTCCTCGCGCCGACGATGATGAGCGCGATGCTCGCGGTCGACGGGCACGAGCGCCACGACCTCTCCGCGCTGCGCACGATCTGCACCGCCTACGAGCTGGGCGACGGCCTGCGCGCACGCGTCCTCGCGCGCTTCGGCGACGTGTTCACCTACATGTACGGGTTGACCGAGGCGCAGCTGACCTGCACGCGGCCGGGCGACTTCACCGCGAAGCCGGGCAGCGTCGGCGGCGCGATGGGCGCGCTGCGGATCCGGGTCCTCGACGCCGCCGGCGCGCCGCTGCCCGCCGGCGAGGTGGGGGAGATCGCGCTCGAGGGCCCGTCGCTGATGGCCGGCTACCACCAGCGTCCCGACGAGACCGCGGCCGCGCTCCAGGACGGCTGGCTGCGCACCGGCGACCTCGGGCTGCTCGACGCCGACGGCGACCTGCACTACCGCGGCCGGCTGAAGGAGATGATCAAGACCGGCGGCTTCTCGGTCGACCCGCGCGAGGTCGAGCACGTGCTCGCCGCGGTCGCGGGCGTCGCCGACGCCGCGGTGGTCGGCGTGCCCGACGAGCATTGGGGCGAGATGGTGGTGGCCTTCGTGGCGACCGACGGCGCCGTCGAGGAGGCCGCGCTGCTCGCCGCCTGCCGCGCCCACCTCGCCGGCTACAAGGTCCCCAAGCAGCTCCGCCTGCTCGACGCGCTGCCCCTCAACGCGACCGGCAAGGTCGCGCGAGGGGCGCTGCGCGCGTCCTACCGATCGGTAGGCTGAGCGACGACGGCCGCGCGTCAACCGCGCGGATGATCTGGCAAGGTGATGGCCATGCCCAGCGTCCTGCTGATCCGCCACGGCCAGGCCTCCTACGGCGCGGAGGACTACGACGTGCTCTCGGAGATCGGCCACCGGCAGTCGGCGGCGCTGGCCGACGAGCTGGCGCGGCGCGGCGTGGTCCCGGATCGGATCGTCAGCGGCGGGCTCGCGCGCCAGCGCGACACGGCCGCGCCCTTCGCGGCGAGCTCCGGCGTGGAGGTCGAGATCGATCCCGGCTGGGACGAGTACGACTCGCACGACATTCTCTCGCACCACTCGACCACCGACGTCCGGCCCGACGGCGCCGGCGGCCGGATGGTCACCTCGCGCGACTTCCAGGACCTGCTCGACGGCGCGCTCGTCGACTGGATCGCGGCCGGCGCCGACGGTCCCGCCGACGAGCCGTGGACCGCGTTCGACGCGCGGGCGCGCGGCGCGCTGGAGCGGTTGGTCGGCTCGCTCAGCTCCGGCCAGACCGCCTTCGTCTTCAGCTCGGGCGGCACGATCGGCGGGCTCTGCGCCGCGCTGGTCGGCCTGCCGCCGACGGGCCTCGTGACCTTCAACCGCGTGGCGGTCAACACCGGCATGGCGCGGCTCGTCTCCGGGCGCTCCGGCGTGACGCTCGTCTCGTTCAACGAGCACGGGCACCTCGACGGGCTCGACCCGGCGCTGCGGACCTACCGCTAGCGCTCGCGCCGCGCCGCCGCGCCCCGGAAGTCCGGGCGCCGCTTCTGCGCGAAGGCCTCCAGGCCCTCCTGCGTCGCCGCCGAGCGGCGCACGACCGCCCACTCCGCCCGCTCGCGCGCGAGCCCCTCCGCGAGCGTGAGATCCGGCGCCGCGACCGCGAGCCGCTTGGTCGCCTGGATCGCCTCGGCGGGCCCGTCGGCGAGCTTGCGCGCGATCGCCAGCGCGACCTCGGCCGCCGTCCCGTCGGGCACGACGCGGCTCGCGATCCCCATCGCGGCAGCCTCGGCGCCGGTGATCGGGCGGCCGGTCAGCAGCAGGTCGCGGGCGGTCCCCTGGCCGACCGCGCGCACCAGCCGCTGCGTCCCGCCGGCGCCGGCGATCAGGCCGATCGTCGCCTCCGGGAGCCCGAGCGTGGCGGACGCGCCGACGACCCGGATGTCGCAGCACAACGCGAGCTCGAGGCCGCCGCCGAGCGC
>JAOPZG010000240.1 GCA_025964215.1 Conexibacter sp. | reverse complement strand
CGCGCGGGTCGAAGTCGGTGGGGCGCTTGAAGTCGTGCTCGGCCTTGGTCGCGTAGGCGACCTTGCCGCGGATCCGGGAGAGGCGGAAGACGCGGATCGCGTCGCGCTCGTGCGAGCGGCCGAGGAGGTAGAACTGGCCGCCCTGGAAGAGCAGGTGGTAGGGGTCGACCTTGCGGGCGCCGACCGCGTCGCGCTCCATCGTGTAGTAGTCGAAGGTGATGGTCTTGTTGCGGAAGATCGCCGTCTCGATCTTCGCGAGGCGCTGCGAGAGGTCGTGGCCGCCGGCGCTGGCGGTGACCCCGAGCGCGATCGAGCCCTGGTCGGGCGAGTTCAGCGGGCTCGGGCGGCCCCACGAGATCTGCTGGAGCGCGAGCCGCAGCGGCTCGGCGTAGTCGATCTCGCCATCCAGCAGCGTGAGCGCGAACTGGAGGCTCGCGAGCTCCTCGTCGGTGAAGGCGATGGCGGGGAGGTGGAAGTTCTCGGGCCGCAGGGAGTAGTTCTCCTGCTCGGCCACGCCGTCGGCGGGCTTCTCGACGGTCAGCTGGATCCCCAGCGACTCCAGCTCCGCGCGATCGGCGTAGAAGCGGCGGGCGAAGGCGTCCTCGTTCATGCCGCTGTAGCCCTCGACGTCGCGCCGGATCTCCAGCGCGGTGACCGGACGACGTTCCGCCATGAGGTACGAGATGAGCGAGAGCTGACGGATGAGCTTCTCGGTGTCCTTCGCCATATGCACACGACGATACGGCCCCCGACCCGGGGATGGGCCGTCCGTTGCAGAACTCCGCGCGCTCTTTCCGCAGATTCGGTACGAGGACGCTGAGTCTCGGCGCAACGCGTATGGGCTGGTCCGGGCGTGTACGGTTCGCCCTTCATGACCAAGCTCGTGATCGTCGACGACCACGAGGCCCTCCGTGAGGGCCTGGTCGCACTGCTGCAGCACGGCGGCCTGGAAGTCGTGGGCGCGGCGGGCAACGTCGCGGCCGGGGTCGACCTCGTCGATCACGCCGAGCCGGACGTCGCGATCGTCGACATCCAGCTCCCGGACGGCAGCGGGATCGACCTGACCCGCGAGCTGCTCGCCCGCCGGCCCGACCTCGGGGTCATCTTGTACACGGGCGACAGCGACGCCGAGCTGCTCTACGACGGACTCGACTCCGGCGCCCGCGGATACGCCTTGAAGGCCGGCTCGATGGACGAGCTGATGGCCGCGATCGAGCGCGTGGCGAACGGCGGGTCGTATGTCGACCCGCGGCTGGATCGCATCCTGCTCTCGCCGCGCGCCACCGCGCACGTGCCGCAGCTCTCGCCGCGCGAGCGCGAGATCATGCACCTGATGGCCGAGGGCATGACCGCGGAGGCGATCGGCGACAAGATCAGCGTGTCGGTCGAGACGGTGCGCACCCACGTGCGCAACGTGATCCGCAAGCTCCAGGCGCGCAACCGCGTCCACGCGATCGCGATCGCGCTCGAGCGCGGCGAGATCGCCCTTGACGCCACCCGCGACGAGCGATGAGCGCGGGCGGCAGCTGGCCGGCCGACCCGAACGAGCGCCTCGCTCGGCTCGTCCACGACCTCCGCACGCCGCTGACGATCGTGCAGGGCTTCGCGGAGCTGCTGGACCGCGGGGCGGTCACGTTGGACGAGTCGCGGCGGGCCGAGTACCTCGGGCGCATCGCGCAGGCGGGCCGCGAGATGAAGGACATCCTCGACGACGAGCGCGAGGACCGGATCTCGGCGGAGCTGCGGTCGGAGCACTGAGGCGCGTGGCGCTCCTGGCGCTCAGCGCGGGCGTTGGTCGGAGCTCGCCGCGGGGTCTGGCGGCGACGAGGGAGTGAAGCGAAGCCGCGGCTCGCGGCGCGGTCGGTCGTCCGCTGGCGCCGTGCGCTCGCGCGGCGGCCGGCGCCGGCGCTGAGCGCCACGCGCCGCAGGCTACGCCGCCTGCGACCGCCGGTCCTCGGCCGTGATCGGCGCGGCGGACGTGCCCGCCGAGCCGAAGTAGGCCCCGCCGCCGATCGCGCGGTCAAAGCCGGACCAGACCTGGCCGGGTGGGAGCTCCTTCTCGATGCGGTCGAAGGAGCCGAGGCGGCCGCCGAGGTTGTCGATCATGTGGACCAGCGTGGCCTCGCGGGTGGCGGGGACCACGGGCGAGCCGTGCTCAAGCGCGCCGTGGTGGCTCAAGATGATGTGCAACACGCTCTGGGCGAGCTCGGCCGGGAAGCCGGGCAGGTCCTCGATCACGCGGCGGACGCGGTAGTAGCCGAGCGGGATCTCGCCCTGGAGGCGGCCGTCGTCGGTCATGTCGATCGGCGCGTCGCAGGTGTAGGCCTCCAACTTGCCGATGTCGTGCAGCAGCGCGCCGGTGACCGCGACGTCGCGGTCGATCCCGGGGAACGTCGCGCTGATCGCGCTGACGGCCTGCGCGACCGTGAGGCAGTGCTCCAGCAGGCCGTGCAGGTAGGCCTGGTGGTAGCGCTTCGCGGCGGGCGCGATGCGGTAGAGCGCCCACGTCTCGGAGCCCTCGCCGAAGAAGGTGTCCAACAACCGGCGCAAGTGCGGGTCCTGCACGGTGGCGAGCAGCTCGCGGAAGTCGGCCTCCATGTGGTCGACGCGGCGCGGCGGGCCGTCGTGCAGGTCGGCGGGCTCGAAGGTCCCGTCGAGCGCGGGCTTGAGCTTGAGGATCGCGATCTGCGCGCCCCAGCGCTGGTGGACCTCGTAGCGCCCCACGACGTGGACGGGCGAGCCCGCGCGGCAGAGCTCGAGCGCCTGGGCGACGTCGTCCCAGATCATCGCCGGGACCCCGCCGGTGCGGTCGCCGAGGACCAGCTTGAGGAACTCGCCGCCGTCGCGGCGCTGGCGCCGGTCGGCCTCCCGGACCAGGAGCACCTGGTCGAGGTCGGAGCCGTGCTGGAGGTCGCGAACGAGCACGGCGGCAAGGTGACACGACGAGCGGACGGACCACGGAGCTTCCGCAGTCTTGTCACACCTTCGTCACATATTGTGGAACAATCGTCGCGATGTCGCGCCTCCAAGTCCTCCTCGCCGCGGTGTGCTTCGGCACCACCGGGACCGCGCAGGCGCTCGGGCCGGACGCGTCGGCGGTGACGGTGGGCGCCGTGCGGATCGCGGTCGGGGCGGTGTTGCTGCTGGTGGTGGCGCGGGTGGTCGAGGGACGGAGGGGCGTCGAGTGGGGGACCGTCCCCCGATCGCGCGGCGCGGTCGCCGCCGGCGCGCTCGGCGTCGCCGCCTACCAGCTGTGCTTCTTCGCGGCCGTCAAGGACACGGGCGTCGCCGTCGGCACGGTCGTCGCGCTCGGCTCGGCCCCCGCGCTCGCGGGCGCCGGCGGCTGGCTGCTCGACCG
>JAOPZG010000170.1 GCA_025964215.1 Conexibacter sp. | reverse complement strand
GGCGCGAAGCCGGTCTGCGCCATCTACTCGACCTTCCTGCAGCGCGCGTTCGACCAGATCGTCCACGACGTCTGCCTCCAGGAGCTCGACGTCACCTTCGCGATGGACCGCGCGGGGCTCGTCGGCGACGACGGCCCGACGCATCACGGGGTCTTCGACATCGCCTACCTGCGCTGCCTGCCGAACATCACGCTGGCCGCGCCGCGCGACGAGGCGCAGCTGAAGCACCTGCTGCGCACGGCGCTGACGCAGGGCGGGCCGTTCGGGCTGCGGTACCCGCGGGGCGAGGGCTTCGGCGTGCCGTTGCCTTCCGAGTCCGAGGTCCGCTCGATCCCGGTCGGCCGTGGCGAGGTCCTGCGCGAGGGCTCGCGCGTCGCGCTGATCGGCTACGGCAGCGGCGTCGGCAAGTCGCTCGAGGCCGCGGACCTGCTGGTCGAGGCGGGCCTGGAGGTCACGGTGGCCGACGCGCGCTTCGCCAAGCCGCTGGACCTCGAGCTGATGACGACGCTCGCCGCCGACCACGAGCTGCTGGTCACCGTCGAGGAGGGCGTCCTGGCCGGGGGCTTCGGCTCCGGCGTCTGGGAGGCGCTGAACGACGCGGGCGTCACCGTGCCGCGGATCCTGCGCGTCGGGCTGCCCGACCGCTACGTGACGCACGGCAAGCCCGCGCTGCTGCACGCCGAGGTCGGCTACACCGGCCGCGACATCGCCCGCCGCGTGGAGGCCGTGCTGTTCGCGGGCCGCGGCGAAGTGCTGTCGGAGGCGTAGTTGCCCACGGACGACGGGCTCTCCGCCGTCCATCCGCAGGTCCGGGCGTTGATGGAGGCGATGGCGAGCGCGGGCGAGCCGGCGCCGGCGGATCTGGCCGCGGAGCGCGCCGAGTACCTGGACGCGACGCTGCGCCTCGGTGGCGCGGCGGAGCAGGTGTCGTCCTTCGTGGACCTGGTGGTGCCGAGCGGCGAGGCGCGGCTGCCGGCGCGGTTGTACGTCCCGCAGCACTTCCCGGAGGCGTCGGGGTTGTTGGTGTGGTTGCACGGCGGCGGCTGGTACGTCGGCGACATCCCGACCTTCGACCGCGTCGCCCGGACGCTCGCCAACGCCTCGGGCGCGCGGGTGTTGTTGGTGGAGTACCGGCTGGCGCCGGAGTTCCACTGGCCGGTGCAGGTGGGGGATGCGGACGCGGTGGTGTCGTGGGCGCGCTCTTCCGAGGGCTCCTCGCAGCTGGGGATCGATCCCGCGCGCGTCGTGCTCGGCGGCGACAGCGCGGGCGGGCAGCTCGCGGTCGTCGCGGCGCGGCATGCGCGCGTGGATGGCCTCCCGGCGCTGCGCGGGTTGTTGTTGGCCTACCCGGCGCTAGACCCGGCGCTGGCGAGCGCGTCCTATGACGCGTTCGCCGAGGGCCCGATGCTCACGCGGGCGGACATGGAGCGCTGCTGGGGGTTCTACCTCGACGGCGCCGATCGGAGCGACGTGGACGTCGCGCCCCTGCTCGCGTCCGACTGGGCCGGCCTGCCGCCGGCGTGGATCGCGGTCGCCGGCCAGGACCCGCTGCGCGACGACGGGCTCGCGCTCGCGTCCGCGTTGTCCTCGGCGGGGCTGCCCGTGCAGACGCGCGTCTTCGAGGACATGGTCCACGGCTTCGCGCGCTGGGGCGGCGTGGTCGACGCGGCTCGCGAGCTGTTGGTGTGGTTGGCCGACGGCGCGCGCGAGCGGCTGGCTACGACGACGGCCTAGACGAGGCCGGCGGCGGTGCCGTCGGCCCACGCGAGGGCCTCGACGTGCAGGACCGCGAGCGCGCCGGCGTCGAGGCTCGGGAGCGCCGCGTCGTCCCATGCGCCGCGCTCGCACGCCTCGGCCATCGTCAGCGTCCGGCCCTTGCCCCCGGCGCGGTCGACGAGCGCCGCGATCACGTCCTCCGAGAGCGGGAGGTCGCGGACCGCGTCCTCCATCGGCTGGTCGAGCAGCGCGTCGACCACCGAGAGCATCCCGGTGAAGAAGTAGGCGTCGGGGTCGTCGGCGCCCAGGCGCCGCGCGATCGCCTCGCAGGTGCGGCCGCGGGAGAGCGCCGTGATCAGGAGCGGGCCGCGCTGCTCGTCGATCCCGGAGAGCAGCAGGAGCATCGCCCACTGGCGGACGGTCCGTGGCCCGAGCAGGACGATCGCCTGGCGGACCGACTTGATCTGGTGGCGCAGCGAGAACGCGGCGGAGTTCACGAATCGGAGCAGGCGCAGGCTCAGGCCGGGATCGAGCGAGATCGCCTTCTCGAGCTCGTCGACGCTCGTGTCGGCGGCGGAGATCCCGGCGGCGAGGCGCAGCGCGCCGATCGACGCGGTCGGGACGTTGTGGCCGACGATCTCGCGCGGGCGGCAGACGAAGTCGCCCTGGAAGAGCTCGAAGCCGGCGTCCGCGCAGCGATCGTGCTCGATGTGCGTGTCGACGCCGTTGGCGACGGGCCGCAGGCCGCGGCCGCGGAGCTTGGCGACGAGGTCGACGAGCTGCATCGTGCCGATGGTGTGGACGTCGACCTTGGCGAGCGTGCCGAAGTCGAGCAGCCGCTCGGCGGCGGGCTGGCCGGCGTAGCCGTCGAGGGCGAGCATGTAGCCGTGCTGGCGCAGGCGGCCGAGGCGCTCGATCAGCGGCTCGTCGGGGACGCGGTCGGCCGCGATCTCCAGGACGACGCCCTCCGGGCCGAAGGGCAGCGGGTCCATCGCGAGCAGGAACTCGGTCGTGACGTTGAGGAACGCGGGCGCGCCGCCGGTTGCGTGGATCAGGCCGAGGTCGCTCAGCGCGCTGGCGGCGACGCGCGAGGTCGCCGCGTGCGGGCTCTCGGAGCTGCTCTCGCCGCGGTAGAGGAGCTCGTAGCCGGCCAGGCGGCTGCCGGCGTCCAGGATCGGCTGGCGCGCGAAGAGGACCTCCGCTTCGGCGGGGGTGAGCGACGGGGGCTCGGTGGCCGCCAGGGCGAGGTGCTCGGCCATCGCTTGGGTGGTCGGCCGGCGGGCGCGGGTCCTGGAGCGGAACGCGCCAGGATCGGAGAGGCGTCCGCGCTCGCGTTCGCGTTCGCTTAAAGAGAAACGGCCCACCGGGAGAGGCAGGCCGTTTCAGGGGAGGAGAGATACTGCTATGTGTCGTATGTGGGACCGGCCGAAGCCGGCGAGCGATGAGGGAAGTCGGTGTGCTGCTCGGCCGGTTCCCGCTGGCCGTCTCGTTCGCTCTGCAATCACTATGCCCCGTGTCAGGGACTTGCACTGTGATCACGGACACAGTGGGTCGCGGAGCGGTCGCGCAGGGCGCCGCGAGGGTGCGCGCAGGCGTCGCTGCGGCACTTCTTGGCGACGACGCTACGGTTCCCCCGTGGTCAAGGTCCGCTTGGACACCCTGCTGCACCAACGCGGCCTGTTCGACTCGCGCTCGCGGGCGGCGGCGTCCGTCATGGCGGGCGAGGTCCGGCTGGGCACGGGCGGCGATCGCGCGGCGAAGCCGGGCCAGCTCGTGGCCGAGGACGTCGTGGTCGCGGTCGACGAGCGGCCGCGCTTCGTCTCCCGCGGGGGCATGAAGCTGGCGAACGCCGTGGCGACGCTGGGGATCGGCGTCGCGGGCCGTCGCGCGCTGGACGTCGGCGCCTCCACCGGCGGCTTCACGGACTTCCTGCTCCAGGAGGGCGCCGAGCACGTCATCGCCTACGACGTCGCCTACGGCGAGCTGCACTGGTCGCTGCGGACCGACGAGCGCGTGACCGTGATCGAGCGCGCCAACGCGCGCCGTATGACCGCTGAAGAGCTTCCCTATCGGCCGGACCTCGTGGTCGCCGACGTGTCGTTCATCTCTCTGACCAAGGTGCTGCCGGCGGTCCTGGCCTGCACCGCTTCCGAAGGGTTCGAAGCGTTGGCCATGATCAAGCCGCAGTTCGAGGTGGGCCGGGCGAAGGTCGGGAGCGGCGGCGTCGTGCGCGACGCCGGCCTCCGGCGCGAGGCGCTGGTCGGGGTGGCGCGGGCGGTCGCTGCCGCCGGGCCGTCCGTCCTGGGCTTCGCCTCCTCCGGCCTCGCCGGCCCCAAGGGGAACCTCGAGACGTTCGTGTGGCTGGCCGAGGCCGGGCGTGCGGGCGCGCTGGACGACGACGGGATCGTCGCGGCGGCCTCGGCCGTCGAGGCGGTGGAGACGCCGTGAGCCCGATGAAGACCGCGACGGTCATGACGCACGGGCGGCCGAGCCAGACGGCGGCGGCGCTCGACTCGCTGCGGATGGCGGCGATCCACCACGGGTTCGTGCTGCGGTTCGATCGCGAGGAGGTCGGCAAGCACGGGCTCGTGCCCGCGGAGGGCCTCGAGCTCGACGCGCAGCTCAGCGACGACGTCGACCTCTGCGTCGTGCTCGGCGGCGACGGCACGATCCTGCGCGCGCTGCGGCGCTATGCCGGCACGAGCGTGCCGGTCTTCGCGGTGAACTTCGGCGAGGTCGGGTTCCTGGCGACGATCGATCCCGACGAGGTCGGCGAGGGCTTCGCCAAGGCGTTCCGCGGCGAGTTCGACGTGATGAAGCTGCCCGCGCTCGCCCTCGAGACGCCCGACGGCGAGCAGGCCGCGATCAACGACGTGTCCTTCCACCGCAAGCTCGGCGAGCGCGTCGCGACGCTGGCCTATGTCGTGGACGGCCAGGAGGTCGGCAAGGTCCGCTGCGACGGCCTCGTCATCTCCACGCCCGCCGGCTCGACCGGCTACAACCTCGCCAACGGCGGCCCAGTCCTGGCCTGGGGCGTCGAGGGCTACGTGGTGTCCTTCATCGCTCCGCATTCTCTCACCGCCCGCGCGCTCGTGGTCTCGCCGACGGATGTGCTCGAGGTCCACAACCGGTCGCTGGAGCCCGTGGACGTGTCGATCGACGGCCGGCCGGCAGGCGAGCTCTCGCCCGGCGAGGCGCTCGCGTCGCGCTTCGTCCGCGAGGCGGCGGACCTGGCGCAGCTGCCGGGGTCGTCGTTCTACCTGCGGGTGCGGGAGCGGTTCGGGCGGCTGGCGTCATGAGGGTCATCTTGCTGGGCTGGCTGCGACGTGTGTGCGACGCTTCGTGCCGGATCTGCACGGACTTCGTGACGGATCCGTTGCACGAACACGTGTTCGTCCGACGGCGGTGTTAGACCTTGCGGCGTGCTGCACGAGCTGCGTGTCGAGAACCTCCTGCTGATCGAGCGGGCCGAGCTGCGGCTCGCGCCCGGCCTGAACGTGCTGACGGGCGAGACGGGCGCGGGCAAGACCGTGCTCGCCCATGCGCTGGACCTGCTGCTCGGCGGCCGCGCGCGGTCGGGGATCGTGCGCCCGGGCGCCGCGGAGGCGTACGTCGAGGGCGTCTTCGACCTGCCCGACGGGCTGCGCGCGCTGCTCGGCGACCGCGTGGCGCCCGATGCCGAGGAGGTCGTGCTGGCGCGGCGGGTGTCCTCGGAGGGGCGCACGCGCGCGTACCTCAACGGGCGCTCGGCGTCGGTGGCCGACCTGCGCGAGGCGGCCGAGGGGCTGATCGCCTTCTACGGCCAGCACGAGCACCGCAAGCTGACGCTGGCCTCGTCGCAGCTGGAGCTGCTCGACGGGGCGTGCGGGCCGGCGCAGGCGGGGCGGCGCGAACGCTACGCGACGCTCCACGCGCGCGTCCGGTCGTTGGAGGGGTCGCTGGAGGCGCTGCGCGAGCGCGCCGGCGCGCGCGATCGCGAGCTGGACCTGCTGCAGTTCGAGCTCGCGGAGATCGAGGCGGCCGAGCCGTCGGAGTCCGAGGAGGCCGAGCTGGAGGGGCGCCGCGATCGGCTCCGCCACATCGAGGCGCTGCGCGGCGCGGCCCTGGGCGCGGCCGAGGCGGTCGTGGCCGACGAGGGCGGTGTCG
>JAOPZG010000140.1 GCA_025964215.1 Conexibacter sp. | reverse complement strand
GGCGCCCGACCTCTGGCTCGTCGTCGCCCGTGCCGGCGCGATCGCGGCGATCGTCCTGGCCGTCGGCGTCGCGCGCCGCCTCGGCGGCGGGATCGTCGGCGGCGTCGCGGCCGCCGCCGCGCTGGCGATCGCGCCGTGGTGGATCCGCAACGCCGCGCTCGGCAACTCCGAGGGGCTGATCGTCGCGTTCCTGCTGGCGACCATCGACCGCCACCTCGCGGGCGACCGCCGCGCCGCGTTCCTGCTCGCCGTCTGCGCCGGCCTGCTGCGCCCCGAGGCCTGGCCGTTCCTGGGGCTCTACGGCGCCTGGATGCTGTGGCGCCGCGAGCTGCCGGCGCGGCTGATCATCGGCGCCGGCGCCGCCGTCGTCGCGCTCTGGCTGCTGCCGGAGTGGTGGGGCTCGGGCGACCTGCTGCGCGCCGCCCACCGCGCCAAGGACGTCAACCCCGGCGCCCCGACCTACGCCGACAGCCCGGTCCGGGCGGTCCTCGACAACGCTCGCGCGATGCTCACCGGCCCGCTGATCGCCGGCTTGATCGCGGCCGGCGTGATGCTGCTCGTGCGGCGCGACCGCGTGCTCGCGTTCCTGGCCGTGCTCTCGGTCTGCTGGCTGGGGCTCGTCGCGTACATGACCTCCGACGGCTTCTCGGGCAACCAGCGCTACCTGATCGCGCCGGTCGCGCTGCTGATCGTCCTCGGCGGCGCGGGGGCGGGGTGGGGGCTGGAGCGCGTCATCGCGCTCGCCGGCCGGATCGTCCCGCCGCTCGCGCGCAAGCACCAGGCGCGGGCGCTCGTCGCCGTCGCGGCGGCCGCGGTCGGCGTCGGCTTCATGGTCCCGAGCTTCCAGAACTTCGCGCCGACGATGCGCGGCCTCGAGTACCAGGCCGACCTCGCCGACCAGCTCCCCGGGCTCGTCCGCGCGGGTGGCGGCGAGGCCGCGCTGCGCGCCTGCGGGATGCCGTTCACCGGGCCGTTCCTCGTGCCCGTCGTCGCCTGGAACCTGCACCTGCACGTGCGCGACGTGCAGCTCGCGCCGGTGCGGCCGGCCGTCGTGTTCCGCGTGAAGACGACGGGCCACAGCCGGCCCGTGCCGACGCTGCGCGGCGTCGGCGACCAGCACACGGTGGCGACGGGGTCGAAGTGGCGGATCGTCACGGCCTGCGGGAGCCCGACGGCGTGAGCGCCGTGGCCGAGGACCGCGCCGACGCGCCGGTCGCGTCCGGCGTCGCGCTGTGGCGCCGTCCCGCGGTGCTGCGCGTGGTCGGCGTCCTGGCGATCATGGCGCTGTCGGTGTCGCTGCGCACGCACGCGATCACCGCCAAGTTCTGGATCGACGAGGGGCTGTCGGTCGGCATCGCGCACCACCCGCTCTTCGACATCCCGGGCGTGCTGCGCAAGGACGGCTCGCCGCCGTTGTACTACATGCTGCTCCACGTCTGGATGACGGTGGTCGGCGGCGACGGCGAGTCGCGGACGCACGCGCTGTCGGTGCTCTTCGCGACGCTGACGATCCCGGCGGGCTGGTGGGCGGGACGGCGCCTGTTCGGCGAGCGCTCCGCGTGGGCGACCGCGGCGCTCTGCGCGACGCTGCCGTTCCTGACGTACTACGCGCAGGAGACCAGGATGTACGCCTTGGTGGCGTTCCTGGGGCTGTGCAGCAGCGCGGCGTTCACGATGGCCTACGCGCAGCGCGACCGGCGCTGGATCCCGGCGTTCAGCGTCCTGACGGTGCTGACCGTCTACGCGCACAACTGGGGGCTCTTCCTCGCCATCGGGATGGGCGCGGCGTTCCTGGTGCTCTGGCGCACGGCGCCGGCCGCGGAGCGCGCCGCGTTCTTCCGCGACGGCCTGCTCGGCTTCGGGTTGTTGGTGCTCTTGTACCTGCCGTGGATCCCGACGCTGCTCTTCCAGGCCAAGCACACGGGCGCGCCGTGGTCCGACAAGCCGCCGCTCAACGGGCTCATCAGCGGCCTCCAGAACCTCGTCGGCGGCGTCTCGACCGCGCTGCTGCTGACGCTCGTGGCGGCCGGCGGGCTGGCGACGCTGCGCGGCGGCCGCGAGGGGCGCGAGCGCTCGCGGGCGGTCGTCGCGCTGGGCGTGACGCTCGGCGTCGCGGTCGTGCTCGCGTGGCTCGCCTCGCAGGCCTCGCCGGCGTGGGCGACCCGCTACTTCTCGGTCTTCGTCGGCCCGGCGCTGCTGCTGGCCGGCGCGGGGATCGTGCGCTTCGGCAAGGTCGGGCTGGTCGCGCTGGCGATCGTGCTCGTGCTGTGGTTCAACCCGCATGAGCGCTCGATCCGCGGCAAGAGCGACGCCTACCGCGTCGCGCGCACCCTCCAGGACGACGGGCTGATCGCGCCGCGCGACCTCGTCGTCGCGATCCACCCCGAGTACGGCCCGGCGATGCGCTACTACCTCGGCGACGGCTACCGCTGGGCCGACGCGCTCGGGCCGGTGAGCGACAACCGCGTCTTCGACTGGCGCGACGCGCTCGACCGGCTGAAGGCCGCGACCCCGAAGCGGACGCTGGACAGGCTCGCGCCCGAGGTGGCGCCGGGCCAGCACCTGATCCTGATCCAGCCGATCATCCGCACCGGGCGCTGGGGCGCGCCGTGGACCGCGGAGATCCGCCACCGCGCGCCGCAGTGGGAGCGCGCGCTGGATCACGACCGGCGCTTCCAGCGGGTCGTGCAGGTGCCGGAGTTCGGGCGCCGCGCGCTGCCCAAGGGCGTGCGCGCGGTCGTGTACCTCCGCCGCTAGCAGCGCCGCTCACAGGGAACGCCCAGGGAGGGTTCAGGACGACTTCAGGTCCGGCGTCGATCCTGACGTCATGCCCGAAGAGCCCACCCCGCCGCCGCAGCCCGCGAAGCGCCGTCGCCTTATCGCGCCGAGCGGCCGGCGCTTCGCCGCCGGCGCGACGGCGAGCTTCGTCGCGGTCTTCGGCGTCCTCGCGCTCCGCGTCCACGACGGCGACGACCCGGCGCTCGCCAGCGTGACGAGCACCGTGAAGTCGGCGACGACGGCGAGCGACACGAGCGCGTCGGCGAGCGACCCGTACAACTCGAGCTCGACATCGAGCGACGACTCCTCGTCGACCGCGAGCACGTCGAGCGACGACTCGTCGTCCTCCTCCAACGGCGTCTCCTCCACGCCCAGCGCGAGCACGAGCGCGTCGTGAGCCTGCTCGAGCGCGACTTCCCCGTGATGGGCACGACCGGCCGCCTCGTGCTCGCCGACCGCGCCCCCGGCGCCGAGCCGTCCGAGCGGCTGCACCACGCGGCCGCGGAGGCGCGCGCACTGCTCGCCGACCTCGAGCGCCGCTGGACGCGCTTCGACCCGTCCTCCGACCTGAACCTCCTCACCGGCGATCCGCGCGGCGAGATCCCGGCCCACGCCCACGTCCGCGCGCTGGTCCGCGCCGGCGCATGGGCGGGCCGCGTCTCCGGCGGGCTGGTGGACATGACCTTGGGCGCCCAGATCGCCCAGGTGGGATACGACGGGCACTGGACCGGTGAGACGGCTCCGCTGCTCGTGGCGCTGGCGGCCGCTCCGCCCCGAGCGGCCGCCACGCCACATCCCGCCGCGCACTGGCAGGCGCTCGGCGTCGACCGCCGCGCTGGCACGATCCGCCGGCCGCCGGGCGTCGTGCTCGACAGCGGCGGGATCGGCAAGGGCCTGGCCGCCGACCTCGTGGCCGCGCGCCTCGTCGGGCTGCGCTTCATCGTCGACGTCGGCGGCGACCTCGCCTTCGGCCACGGCGGCGGCGGGACCCACGCGGTCGACGTCGTCCACCCGCTCAGCGGCGAGAGCGTCCACACCTTCCAGCTCGGCGGCGGCGGGATCGCGACCTCTGGCATCCACCGCCGGCTCTGGCTGGACGCGGACGGCGCGCCGGCCCACCACGTCCTCGACCCCTCCACCGGCCGCCCGGCCTGGACCGGCCTGCTGACCGCCACCGCCGTCGGGCGCAGCGCGCTCGAGGCCGAGGTGCTGGCGAAGACCGCGCTGCTGCGCGGCCCGCGCGGCGGGCGCTCCGTCCTCGCCGCGCTCGGCGGCGTGCTCGTCGCCGAGGACGGCTCCGCCGAGGTCGTCCCCGCGCTGCTGCGCACCGCGCGCCGCGCCGTCCGCGACCGCCTCGCCACCACCGCCTAGCGACGCAAGGACATCATCATGACCAACCCCTTCGACTACACGTGGTGGCTGGCCAGCCGCGCGGCCGGCATCGTCGGCTTCACCGCGCTCGGGATCGTCTCGATCCTCGGCCTCGTCTCCGCGCTGAAGCTCGTCAAGCCCGCGACCGCCGCGCGCATGCGCCCGTGGCACGAGCGCCTCGCGATCACCGGCCTCGTCGCGATCACCGCCCACGGCCTGCTGCTGCTCGCCGACCCGTGGCTGCACCCCGGCGTCGTCGGCGTCCTCGTGCCGTTCACGATGGGCTACCGCCCGCTCTGGACCGGCCTCGGGATCATCGCCTTCTACTGCCTCGCCGCGTTCGGGCTGTCCTTCTACCAGCGCAAGCGGATCGGGGCCCGGCGCTGGCGCTCGGCGCACCGCTTCGCGTCGGTCGCGTTCGTCCTCGGCGGGCTCCACGGCCTGATGGCCGGCACCGACGCCCGCAGCCCGTTCCTGCTCGGCCTGTTCATCGGCTTCGGCGTGGTCATCGGCGGGCTCGTGGCCGCGCGGGCACTGGGCCTGCCGGCCAAGAAGGCCACCCCGCGAACGGGTGGGCGCTTCGGTGAAGAACTGTTAGGACGCGTTAGCGGGAGGGCGGATTCGCGCGCGTAGCGGGCAAGGTGCAAGGCATGACGCTTGTCGACGCACCGCCGACACATCCCACCAACGACGACGACGGAAACGGGGACACCCGCCCGTACGTCGTCATCGGCGGCGGCCCCGCCGGGCTCTCCGCCGGGTACCTGCTGGCGAAGGCCGGCCGCAAGGTCATCGTGCTCGAGGCCGAGGACCAGGTCGGTGGCCTGGCGAAGACCGTCGTCGATCCCGACGGCTACCGCTTCGACCTCGGCGGCCACCGGTTCTTCACCAAGAACCAGGAGGTCAACGACCTCTGGCTCGAGATCATGGGCGACGAGTTCCTGATGCGCCCACGCTTGTCCCGGATCTTCTGGCGCGGCAAGTACCTCGACTACCCGCTCAAGGGCACCGACGTCATCAAGAAGCTCGGCCCCGTCGAGCTCGTGCGCTGCGGCATCTCCTACATGTGGGCCGCGGTCAAGCCGAAGGGCAAGGAGGAGACCTTCGAGGACTGGGTCTCCAACCGCTTCGGCAAGCGCCTGTTCAACCACTTCTTCAAGTCCTACACCGAGAAGGTCTGGGGCGTCTCCACCAAGGAGCTGCGCGCCGACTGGGCCGCTCAGCGGATCAAGAACCTCAACTTCTTCTCCGCCGCCAAGGCCGCGTTCTTCGGCAACAAGGACGACATCACGTCCTTGATCGACAAGTTCCAGTACCCCCGCTATGGCCCGGGCCAGATGTGGGAGATGATGACCAACCGCATCGAGGAGATGGGCGGCGAGGTGCGACTCGAGTCGCCCGCGCAGCAGATCGACGTCGAGGACGGCCGCGTCGTGCGCATCCACACGCCGCAGGGCGTCATCGAGCCGCGCGGCACGGTGTCCTCGCTGCCGCTGCGCCACATGGTCGGCCTGACCAGCCCGGACGCCCCGGCCAAGGTGAAGGACGCTGCGCAGGGCCTGCGCTACCGCGACTTCCTGACGGTCGCGCTGATCATCGACGGCCAGGACCTGTTCCCGGACAACTGGATCTACATCCACGAGCCCGACGTCCGCGTCGGCCGCATCCAGAACTACCGCTCCTGGTCGCCCTGGATGGTCCCGGACCCGGACACGGCGTGCGTCGGCCTGGAGTACTTCGCCTTCAAGGGCGACGACCTCTGGACGATGGACGACGACAAGCTCATCGAGCTGGCGAAGGCCGAGCTCAAGCAGCTCGGCCTCGCGGAGCCCGAGCAGGTCCGCCGCGGCTACGTCGTGCGCGTCCCGCTCGCCTACCCGATGTACGACGAGACCTACGCCGAGCGCGTCGAGGCCATCCGCGGCTGGCTCGACCCGCTCAAGGACTTCGTCCAGGTCGGCCGCAACGGCCTGCACCGCTACAACAACTCGGACCACTCGATGCTCTCGGCGATGCGCGCCGTGGACAACATCCTGCGCGACGAGGGCCACGACATCTGGGCCGTCAACGTGGAGTCCGTCTACCACGAGACGCAAACCGACGCCGACGCCGAGCAGCCCTACGCGAAGCTGCCGAAGACGGTCTACGAGACCGAGGCGCTGGTCGCCGACTAGCAGCGCGATGTTTGCCCCCGCGCGAGGGTGGGGTACATCGCGAGACGTGCGTGCAACGCGACGGGCCGCTGACCAGCGGCCCGTCGATCGTTAACGGACGGTGGCGCGGACCGCGCAGAACCACGCGCCGTCGAGCAGCGCCTCGCCGTCGCCGCCGAGCTCCTGGAGGAGCTGCGGCGCCGTCAGGAAGCGCTTGAAGACGCGGTGGCGCGAGCTGTCGTTGAGGATCCGCTCCTCCCAGCCCTCGTCCGGCTTGCCCGCGCGCGGGGCGGAGTCGATCACGACGAGCTCGCGCGCGACGCGGCGTGCCTCGGCGAGGAACGCGGCGCGCTCTTCAGGCACGAGATGGCCGTAGAAGTGGCCGGTGAGGACGCGGTCGAAGGCGCCGTCGGCGAAGGGGAGGGCGAGCGCGTCGCCGACCAGCGCGACGCCGTCCGCGAGCCGCTGCTGCGCGGTCGCGACCATCGCCGGGCTCTGGTCCAGGCCGACGGCGAGCCCGCGCAGGTGGCGGGTGAGGAAGCCGGTGCCGCAGGCGACGTCGAGGGTGCGCGCTGGTGGGAGGGCGCTGACGATCGCCTCGAGCCGCGCGACCTCATCGGCCCAGCCGGGGCGCTCGCGGCCGGCGAAGCGGCCCTCGCCCTCGTACCACTCGTCGTACTCGCCGGCGCGGGCGTCGTAGTAGGCGTGGGTGGCCGCGTCGCGGGCGAAGGACATCGCCCGCGGAGGTTACGCGTGGCCGACGAGGATGCCGACGACGGAGACCAGGACGCCGCCGAGCGTGACCTGGACGAGCGAGACGCGCAGCGCGACGTCCATGAAGCGCTTGCGCACCAGCGCGATCGCGACGAGCTCGCAGGCGACGACGACGTAGGCGACGAAGAGCGCCGTCGTCACGTCCCCGATCAGGAACGGGAGCGCGTGGAAGGTGCCGCCGAGGAACGTCGCGCCGCCGGTGATGACGCCCCGCGAGAGCGAGCTGCCGCGGCCGGTGACCGAGCCGTCGTCGGAGAGGCCCTCGGAGAGCCCCATCGAGATCGCGGCGCCGAGCGCGCTGGCGAGCCCGACCAGCAGCGCGGCGCGCGAGCCGGCGAGGTAGGCGGCGGCGAAGATCGGCGCGAGCGTCGAGATCGTGCCGTCGATCAGCCCGACGAGCCCCGGCTGGATCCGCTGCAGGACCAGCCGGCGATGCGCGTCGTCGCGGCCGGCGGCGGCGGGGAGATGGACGGCGGTCTCGCTCACGCCGTCCATAATACAAGCCATTTAAGATAAGGATGGCCTAACATGTGCCAGGAGCTATGAAGGGCACCCGAACAGTGGACGACGAGACGCGGCTGGTCGAAGCGCTCCGAGCGCGCGGCCAGCGCGTCACGTCGCAGCGGCTCGTCATCGGCCGGCTGCTGCGCGAGGGCGGCCGGCACGTGACCGCGGAGGAGGTCCTGCGGCGCGCGTCCGAGCAGCTCCCGGGCGTGTCGCTGCCGACCGTCTACGCGACGCTCGACCTCCTGTGCGAGCTGGGCGAGGCGCGGCGGGTGAGCGTCGGCGGCCCGGTGCTGTACGACCCGCGCGTGGGCGACCACGTCCACATGCGCTGCCGCGAGTGCGGCGGGGTCGAGGACCTCGAGGTCGACGTGGACGCGGCGCGCGCGCTGCGCGCGGCGCGGGCGGCGGGGTTCGAGGCGGAGGGGGCCGAGGTCGTGGTGGAGGGGCGGTGCGCGGCGTGCGCGGCGCGGGCGTGAGGGCGCTCAGCGCGCCCGGGGTCGTCCGCTGAGGCTCGGGCCGGAGATCCGGGTCGTCTAACCCCTCATATGCGAGGGGCAAACGACCCGTATCGGACGCGGGTCACCTGGAGCACGATCGGCTCGCCGCCCCGGGCGCCAGCGGATGACGGACCCCGCGCGCGCGGCCTCTCCGCTCTCACTCCCTCGGTGACGACAGACTCCGCCGCGCGCGCCGAGCCACGCCCGCGCTGAGCGCCAACGACCTCAGGCCCGCCGCGGCATCGACGGCGACTCCGCCGGCGCATCGCCCGCCGCGTCCTCATCACCAACGTCCTCACCCTCGCCCGATCCCCGCGGCATCTCGATCGGCAGCGTCAGGACGAACCGCGCGCCGCCGCCCGACGGCGCCGACGCCAGCGCCAGCTCGCCGTCCAGCCGCCGCGCCAGCTCGCGCCCGATCGCCAGCCCCAGCCCGAACCCGCCCTCGCCGCCCGTGCGCGTCCCGCGCTGGAAGCGCTCGAAGATCAGCTCGCGCTCCTCGACGGGAACGCCCGGCCCGCGGTCGACGACCTCGAGCGTCGCGCGGTCGCCGTGGTACGCGGCCGCGACGCGGATCGCGGCGCCCGTCGGCGAGAAGCGCAGCGCGTTGTCGATCAGGATCCGCGCCACCCGCGCCACCGCGCC
>JAOPZG010000131.1 GCA_025964215.1 Conexibacter sp. | reverse complement strand
GCGGGCGCCTCGTCGTGGATCGCGGCGTGGGGCGGGTCGCCGACCGGCGCGGCGACGGGCGGTCCGCGGGACGCGACGGTGCGCGACCTCGTGCGGGTCTCGGTCGGCGGCAAGGCGATCCGGATCCGCGTCGCCAACGCGCAGAGCACTGAGGCGCCGCTGGTCATCGGCGCCGCGTCGGCGGCGCTGGCGAAGGCGCCGGGCAGCGCCGAGCTCGTCGCCGGCACGAGCCATCCGATCACCTTCGGCGGCCGGCGCTCCGTCACGCTTCCGCCGGGCACGGCGTACGTCTACAGCGACCCGATCGCCCTGCCGGTCGCCGATCAGCAGGACCTGGCGATCGACCTCTACCTGCCGACCGCCGAGCCGGGCGCGCTGACCGCCACGTGGAACACGTCGTTCGCGACGGCCGACGGCGCGGGCGACACGACCGGCCAGGCGTCGGCCGGCGGCTTCTCGCCGGGCTCGTCGAGCAGCACGTTCACGCTCCATCCCGGCGTCCAGCTCCCGCTGAACTGCGACGGCTGCGCGACCTACGCGGTGACCGCCGTTGACGTCCTGACCGATGAGGCCGCCGGCTCGGTCGTGGGGCTGGGCAGCTCGACGTTCCACGGCTACGGCTCCGATCAGGACGGCTGGGACTCGGTGCTCGACGACCTCGCGCTGCGCGTCGACCGCGAGCTGCCCTCCGGCCGGCGGTCGGGGATCGTCAACGCCGGGATCAGCGGCGACACGCTGCACGCCGGGCTGGGCCGGGCCGCGCGCGACGCCTTCTCGCAGTCGGGCGTCTCCGGCATCGTCGTCTACGACCTCAACGACATCGCGCCGCCGGCGAGCCGGACCGCGGAGCAGGTCGAGGCCGACTACCGCACGCTGATCGCCGCGAGCCACGCGCGCGGGATCCGCGTCTACTGCCCGACCTGGGCGCCGGACGCGAGCCTGACGACGCCGACCGACGAGCGCGGGAAGATCAACGCCTGGATCCTGACGAGCGGCGCATGCGACGGCGTCGCGGACTGGGACGCGGTGCTGCGCGACCCGCTGGCGCCGGCGACCTTCCGCCCCGAGTTCTTCAGCGACTCGATGCACCCGAACCCCGCGGGCCACCGGGCGATCGCGGCGGCGACGCCGATCGGGTGGTTCGCGAGCGCGGCGGGCGCGGGCGGGTCGGGCTCCGGAGGCGGCGCGGGCTCCGGAGGCGGCGCGGGCGGGACGACCGGCGCCAACGGCCTGCCGTCGACCGCGTCCTGCATCAGCCGCCGGAAGCTCACCATCCACCCACGCGCACCCCACGGCCAGACGCTCCGCTCCGCCCGCGTCTTCGTCGACGGCAAGCTCGTCGCCGCGCCGAAGGGCCGCCGCCTCCACGCGACCATCGACCTCCGCGGCCTGCCCAAGGGCAGCCCGCGCGTGACGCTCGTCCTGCGCACCCGCTCGGGTCGCACCTACGTGCGCACGCGGGTCTACCGGACCTGCGTCGCGCGGCGCTAGCGTCCGCCGGTCGGCGACCGTCCCCAACCGCGGGCCCATCCGTGGGACACTCGCCGCGTGGGCGATCGACCGTGAGCTGGGACTTCGGCCGGGGCCGGCGCCGCAGCGAGCGCCGCGACCTCGACGTCCTGGACGAGCGCGCCCGCATCGCCCGCGAGTTCCACGACGTGCTCGCCCACTCGCTCGGCGCGCTCGGCATCCAGATCGAGGCGGCCCGGGCGGTGCTCGCCGTCGAGGGCGACCGCGAGCGGACCCTGCTGATGCTCGACCAGGCCCAGCGCCTCGCCGCCGACGGGCTGGCCGAGACGCATCGCGCCGTCCACGCGCTCCGCGTCGCCAGCGGGCCGCTACCCGAGGTCCTGGCCGAGATCGCCATCGCCCACCGGCTGCTGCACGAGGCCACGATCACGCTCCGGGTCGACGGCGCGCCCCGGCAGGTCGCGCCCGAGGCCGTCTCGGTCCTGGCCCGCGCCGCCCAGGAGGCCTTGGTCAACAGCGCCAAGCACGCCCCGCGCGAGGCGGTCGACCTCCACCTCGACTACGGCGGCGGGAAGGTGATGCTCACCGCCACCAACGCGCTGGCCGCCTCGCCGTCGCCCGCCGGGCCGGGTGCCGTGGGGGCCGGCTGCGGCTATGGCCTGATCGGGATGCGCGAGCGCCTGGCCCTCGTGGGCGGGACGCTGAGCGCCGGGCCCGACCGCGGCTCGTGGGTCGTGGCGGCCCAGGTCCCGAGCGGCCGCATGCGTCACTCGAGGCCCTGATCGCGCGCGTAGTTGATGGCCTGCGCGCGGTCGCGGGAGCCGGTCTTGGCGAAGAGGTGGTTGATGTGGGTCTTCACCGTGTGCTCGCTGATGACCAGCTGCGCGGCGATCTCCCCATTGGTGAGTCCGCCGCAGAGGAGGCGGAGCACCTCGGCCTCGCGCGGCGTCAGCCCGTCGGGCAGCACCTCCGGCAGCGCCCGCGGGCCCGCCGCCTGGGCGCTCGCCAGGAGACGGGCGCCGACCTCCGGGTCGAGGATCGTCTGGCCGGCGGCGGCGGTGTGCAGCGCGCGCGAGATCTCGTGCCGGTTGGTGTTCTTGGTCAGGTAGCCGCGCGCGCCCGCGTTCAGCGCCGCGAGGATCGACTCGTCGTCGGCGTAGGTCGTCAGGACGACGACGGCGACGCCGGGGTGCTCCCGGCCGAGGTGCGCGGTCGCCGCGATGCCGTCGAGCACGGGCATGTGCAGGTCGAGCAGGATGGCGTCGGGGTGGAAGCGGGCGACGGCGTCGAGCGCCTGCTGCCCGTCGCCGACGGCGGCGACCACGTCGATGTCGGGCATGAGCTCGAGCAGCGTGACGAGGCCGTCGCGGACGATCGTCTGGTCGTCGGCGATGACGACGCGCAGCGGGCGGCCCTCCGGGACGCTCATCGCGGGACCCGCGCGCTGACGACCCACCGCTCGCCGTCCGGGCCGGCCGACAGCGAGCCGTCGATGAGTCGCAGTCGCTCGTGCATCCCCGCCAGACCGTAGCCCCCTACGATCTCGCCCGCGCCGGGGCTCGGCCGTGCGAGGAGCCGGCTGGAGACGGTGAGCTCGACGGCGCCCTCGGTGTAGGCGAGGCGGACGGAGGCGCGCTCGCCGGTGGCGTGCTTGCGCACGTTGACGAGCGCCTCCTGCCCGACGCGCAGCAGCGCGATGTTGGCGGCGGGCGTCAGGGCGAAGGCCTCGCCGAGCACCGCGAGCGAGCCGCTCGGCGCGCCGTCGGCGCCGGGGACCGCGACGAGCGCGGCGAGGCTGTCGGGGAGCGGCGGGGTGTCGGCGCGGAGGGCG
>JAOPZG010000121.1 GCA_025964215.1 Conexibacter sp. | reverse complement strand
TCGATCGTCCCTCGACGCCGCGTGGAGGGCTCGGAGGGCGGCGACGACCATGTCGGGCGTGTCGATGACGTCGTCCTCCATGAAGCGCTCGACGCGCCAGCCGGCGTCGCGGATCTGCCAATCGAGGCGGCGGTCGCGCCGGGCGGCGGTCCGGGTGGTGTGGATCGCGCCGCCGTCGACCTCGACGGCGAGGAGCAGCGCGGGCCACGCGAAGTCGACCTTGTGCCAGCGGCCGGGCGCGAGCTCGATCGGGTGCTGGAGGACCGGGCGGGCGAGGCGGGCATCGAGGCAGAGCCGGAGGAAGCGGCGCTCGAGGCTGCTCTGGGTCAGCGACGCGTCCAGGCGCTCGGCCCCGAGGCACCGACGGAGGTTCCGGACGCCGCGCGGGCGGGCGATGCGCGCGAGCACGTCGGTGATCGCCGCGACGTCGAGCAGCCGCAGCAGCTCCGCCTGCTCGACGGCGCGCTCGAGCTGCGGGAGCCGGAGCACCGCTCCGAGGTCGACCAGCGTCCGGGCCACCGTGGTGCACGGGATGCCGTCGAAGGTCCATCGATCGTCGGGCCCGTAGACCTTGGGGCGGTGGAACCGGATCCCCGCTCGAGCCCGCTCGCCGCTGCGCGGCACCATGACGTCGACCGCGCGCGGGCTCCACGAGAGGAGCCCGAGGTGCGCGGCGGCGCTGCGGTGCGACAGCGCCGCTCCGTCTCCGCCCGCGAGCACGGCTGCGAGCAGCTGTGCCCGCGGCGGCTCTGCCCGGTGTCCGACGGCGTAGACGCCTCCGTGCACGCGATGCAGGTGGCCGGCCGCGATCCATCGCGCGATTCGCGCGTCGGAGAGCCCCAGCCCGCGGAGCTGCTCGCGCGTGATCCGCCCGCGCTGGCCGGAGGCGACCTCCGCCACGCGTCGAGGGACGACTGATGGTCGCTCAGCGGCCACCAGTCGTCCCTCGACGCGTGGGGGCGGGGGTGGCGTCGACGTCGAGGGTGGCGTGGGGCTCGGGGCTCCGGTGGGGCTCATGCCTCCAGTAGGGCTCGGGCCCCGCGAACTCGCCCCCCGGTTGACTCGCGAGTCAACGGAGCGCCCACACTGGCATGCTTCGCCGCCGCAGCTTCCCCTCTGAAGGAGACACCGAGATGGCAGACACCGGCTTCACCACCGATCAGCGCGAGCGCGAGAGCAGCGGCGGCCACCCCTACGGCCGCTACCTCGAGGAGTTCGAGGTCGGCGACGTCTACAAGCACTGGCCGGCCAAGACCGTGACCGAGTCCGACGATCACCTCTTCTGCCTGATCACGATGAACCACCACCCGCTGCACCTCAACGACGTCTACGCCGCCGCCAGCCAGCAGGGCCGCAACGTCGTCGTCGGGCCCCTGGTCTACTCGCTCGCCCTCGGCATGAGCGTCAGCGACGTCTCCGGCAAGGCGATCGCCAACCTGGCGACCGAGGAGCTCTCCCATCCGGCCCCCGTCTTCCACGGCGACACGCTGTTCGTGGAGTCCGAGGTGCTCGAGAAGCGCGAGTCCAAGACCAAGCTGGATCGCGGCACGGTGAAGGTCCACACGCGCGTCTACAACCAGGACGGCACGCTCGTCGCCGAGTTCAAGCGGCTCGTGCTCGTGCCGCGCAAGACGCCCGGCGAGTAGCCCCGAGCGGGGTGGCGGGACGGCCGCCACCCCTTCTGTCGGGTTGGACGAACCGACAGAGAACCAGCCGAAGGTTCAGCCGGGCGAGGTGCCTTTCCGGGGCTCGAATGGGTACCTTTCCCTGGATGCGCACCGAGGTGGGCCCTTGTCCCCTTTTCGCCCACCTCCTTGAATTCGAATCCGAGGAAGTGACGTGAGCATCACCGTTCCGACGAAGAACGCCAGGTTGACGGCGTGGGTGGAGGAGATCGCCACCCTCACGCAGCCTGACGAGATCCACTGGTGTGACGGCTCGGCGGAGGAGTACGACCGCCTCTGCCAGCAGCTGGTCGACGCGGGCACCTTCAAGCGCCTGTCCGACGCCAAGCGCCCCAACTCGTACCTGGCGTGGTCCGACCCGAGCGACGTCGCTCGCGTGGAGGACCGGACGTTCATCTGCTCGGCCGACGAGAAGGACGCCGGCCCGACGAACAACTGGCGCGCACCCGAGGAGATGCGCTCCACGATGAACGACCTCTTCGGTGGCTGCATGCGCGGCCGGACGATGTACGTGGTCCCGTTCTCGATGGGCCCGCTCGGCTCCGACAAGTCGCACGTCGGCGTCGAGATCACCGACTCGCCCTACGTCGTCGTCTCGATGCGGATCATGACCCGCATGGGCACCGGCGCGCTCGACGTCCTCGGCGAGGACGGCGAGTTCGTCCCCTGCATCCACTCCATCGGCGCGCCCCTCGGGCCCGGCGAGGAGGACGTGCCGTGGCCGACGAACGCCGAGGTCAAGTACATCGTCCACTACCCCGAGACCCGTGAGATCTGGTCCTACGGCTCGGGCTACGGCGGCAACGCGCTGCTCGGCAAGAAGTGCTTCGCGCTGCGGATCGCGTCGATCATGGCGCGCGACGAGGGCTGGATGGCCGAGCACATGCTCATCCTCAAGCTCACCTCGCCGGAGGGCGTCGTCAAGTTCGTCACCGGCGCGTTCCCGAGCGCCTGCGGCAAGACCAACCTGGCGCTGATGGTCCCGACCATCGAGGGTTGGAAGGTCGAGACGATCGGCGACGACATCGCCTGGATGAAGTACGACGACGAGGGCCGCCTGCGGGCGATCAACCCGGAGTACGGCTTCTTCGGCGTCGCGCCGGGCACGGGCTACAGCAACACCCCGAACGCGATGGCCGCGCTCGAGAAGGGCGCGATCTACACCAACACCGCCCTGACCGACGACGGCGACACGTGGTGGGAGGGAATGACCAAGGACGTCCCCGAGCACCTGGTCGACTGGCACGGCGACGACTGGACGCCGGCCGCCGATCACCCGGCCGCGCACCCGAACTCGCGCTTCACGGTCCCGGCGACGCAGGTGCCGTCGATGGCCTCGGAGTGGGAGGACCCGGCCGGCGTGCCGATCGACGCGTTCCTGTTCGGTGGCCGCCGCGCCTCGGTGGTCCCGCTCGTGCGCGAGGCGTTCGACTGGGAGCACGGCGTGTTCCTCGGCGCGACGATGAGCTCCGAGCAGACCGCGGCCGCGTTCGGCACGGTCGGCCAGCTGCGCTTCGACCCGTTCGCGATGCTCCCGTTCTGCGGGTACAACATGGCGTCGTACTTCGAGCACTGGCTCGCGATCGGTGCGCGCGAGGGCGCGCAGCCGCCGCGGATCTTCTACGTCAACTGGTTCCGCAAGGGCGCCGACGGCAAGTTCCTGTGGCCGGGCTTCGGCGACAACTCGCGCGTGCTGGAGTGGGTCTTCCGGCGGCTCGAGGGCAAGGTGGAGGCGGACGAGACCGCCGTCGGCCTCGTGCCCAAGCGCGAGGACCTCGACGTCGAGGGCCTCGACATCACCGACGAGGCGCTCACCGAGGTCCTCTCGGTCGACCTCGGCGCCCTGCGCGACGAGCTGCCCCAGGTCAAGGAGCACCTCGCGAAGTTCGGCGACTCGCTGCCCGCGCCGGTGCGCGCGCAGTTCGAGGCGTTGCAGCAGCGCCTCGGCGCGTAGGCGTCACGGGAGGGGACGGTCCCCGACCACCAGCCGGGGCTGTCCCCCTCACCGACCGTGGGGGACAGTCCCCGGTGCGCGTCGTTGCCGAGGGGTAAGTTGAGGCGGGTGAGCCTTCAGGAGGAGTCGCCCGCGGCTGGGTCGGCCGACGGGATCGCCGAGGTCGTCGCCCGCCTCGCGCGCGAGCGCGACGGCGAGACGCTCGCGCGCTTCGCCCGCGCCTACCTGCGCCGCGCGCCGAGCGCCGACGCCGAGGAGCCCGA
>JAOPZG010000092.1 GCA_025964215.1 Conexibacter sp. | reverse complement strand
CGGCGGTGCGCTGCGCGATGTCGCCGAGGATCGTCATGGCGTGGCCGCGCGCGCGGCGCGCCGCCATCCGCAGCTCCATCGGCGTGAGGTTCTGCGCCTCGTCGACGACCACGTGGCCGTAGGTGCGCAGGTCCGGGTCGACGAGCCAGCGCGCCTCGTCGAGCAGCGGGACGTCGCTGTGGCGCAGCGCGCCCTTGGCCGGCGCGCCCGAGCGCAGCAAGAGGCCGACCTCGTCGTCGCCCAGCAGGCCCTCCGCCGCGGCGCTCAGCCGCGGCCGCCCCTTCAACGCCATCAGGAAGAGCTGGTCCGCGCTCACCCGCGGCCAGGTCGCGTTCGCGAGCTTCTGGAACTCCTTGGCCTTGCGGACCGAGGACATCATGTCGCTCGCCGGCACCTCGCTGAGCGGGCCCCGCGCGGACTCCATCGCGCGCGCCGCGACCCAGTCCGCCAGCCGCTCCCGGAAGCGCTCGCGCCCGCTCTGGAAGCTGCGCGTCTGCTCGCGCGCGATCGCCACGAGCCGCGCGACGTCCTCCGGCGCGACCGTGATCCAGCCGCGGCGCAGCGGGATCCGCACGGGCTCGGCGGGCGGCGCCACGCGGGACCAGAGCAACCGCTCCAACAACGCCGCCATCCGGCCGCTGCCCTTGAGCGTCGCGACGTCGGAGGGCTCCGGCGCGCGGTCGCCGCGCGCCGGCGCGAGCGACTCGACCGCCCGCTGCTCGACCGTCGTCTCGCCCAGCGACGGCAGCACCTGCGAGATGTAGGCGATGAAGACCTCGTTGGGCCCGACGACCAGGACGCCGGCGCGGGCGAGCGCCGGGTCGGCGTAGAGCAGCCACGCCGCGCGGTGCAGCCCGACCGCCGTCTTGCCCGTCCCGGGCCCGCCCTGGATGACGAGCGCGCCGTCGACCGGCTGCGCGATCAAGGCGTACTGGTCGGGCGTGATGGTGGAGACGATCTGCCGCATCTCCCCCACGCGCCGGCGCGTGATGTCCTCCACGATCGCGTCGTCGAGCACGCTGTTGCCCGCGGCGTCGGCCAGCGTCTCGTCCACGAAGCCGAGGACCGCGCGCTCCTCGAGGTCGAGCCGGCGCCGGCTGAGGAGGCCGCGGTGGTCGCCGGGCGTCGCGGCGTAGAACGGCTCTGCCGCCGGCGCGCGCCAGTTGACGACCAGCAGCTCGTTGGCCTCGTCGGCGATCGCGTGGCGCCCGACGTACCAGCGCCGGCCCGAAGCCTCGTCGATCCGCCCGAAGTACAGCGGCCCGCTGCTGCTCGTGTAGAGCCGCAGCCGCTCGCGCCGCATCCGCTCGATCGCCTCGTTGGCGAAGTCGTCGATGCCCGCGCCGCGCTCCCCGCCCAGCGCCCGCAGCACCCGCTCGTAGGCCGACCACGTCCGGTCGAGGTGCCGCTGCTCGGCGGCGAGCTCCTCCTCCTGCGTGGACACCGCTGCACCGTAGCGAGCGGACCGCGCGGCGCGTCAGCCGGACAGCGAGAAGCGCTCCACGCCGATGACCGGCCGCAGCGCGCGGGCCTCCTCCCGCCCCGCGAAGGCGTCGCGGAGGACGTCGCCGCCGAGCGCGTTGCCGAGCGCGGCCATCGCCATGCCCTGGTCGAGCGAGAGGTAGGCGCCGGAGACGCGGCCGCTCTGCACGTTGACGCTGTCGCGGAAGCCCCAGGGGCCGTAGAGCCCCGGGAAGTCCCGGGCGAGGCGGGCGAGGTCGTCGGCCGCCGCGCGCGGCGCGAAGCGCAGCGCCAGGAACGCGGCGTGCGGCGTCACGACGCCGTTCGTGTAGGCCGAGGGCGGCGGGTCCGGGACGGCGGCGCGCCCCGCGTCCGGGCAGCCCGGGAAGCCGTGGTCGACCAGCGTCGCATCCTCGTTGGACGGGTTGCCGTTCGGGTCCATCCCGGTCGCGTCGACCCCGTAGGCGCCGTAGCCGCCCTCCGGCGTGTTCGAGGGCGAGAAGCCCCAGTAGCCGTAGCCCGCCTCGACCAGCCCGTGGTGGATCTGCGCCTGCACCGTGCGCGGGTGGTTGAGGCCCCAGCTCGCCGGCGCCCAGCGCTCCTCGGGCACGAAGAGGTCGGGCATCAGCGCCTCGAACATCGAGCCGCCCCACGAGGGCACCAACTTCACGTTGTTGTAGGTGTAGGCGCCCTCGTAGACCGGGACGCCGAAGTACGTCTGCGTCGTGCCCGTCGGCCGCTGCTCCTGGAACGCGCCGTCGCACGTCTCGGGGAAGGTGCGGACGCGGCCGTAGTACTCCTTCTGCGGGAGCTGGCCCTTGCTGATGCCGAGGTAGTCGACGATCCGGCTCTCGCTGACCAGCGTGTCGTAGCAGCAGGGCGAGGCGGCGGGGTCGTCGGGCCGGTAGTGGAAGAGCACGCGGTTGACCTCGGGCCGGTAGTAGAAGCCGAAGTCCATGGCGTCGTAGAGCGCGCCGGCGCGGCGCGCGAGCTCGGGGACCGTGCGCTCCACGATCCGCAGGCCGACCGCGAGCCAGCCGTTGTCGACCGAGCTCAAGATGGGGTGGAACTCGTCGGCGGGCGCCGGCGGCCAGGACGTGAGCTTCGCGCCCGTCCGGTGGTCGTACCAGTTGTAGAACTGGCCGGTGGCGCCGAAGCGCTCCATGTGCTCGAGCGTCGTGATGGTCGTGCCGAGGCGGGCGGTCAGCTCGCGGCGGTCGATGATCCCCAGGCGCCGCGCGGCCACCGCGCTCCACAGATACGCCCCGATGTTCGTCGTCGACGTCTGGACGCTGGTGCTGCCGTCGGCGTTCAGGCTGTCGGCCGGCAGGCCGGAGGCGGGATCGGTCATCGCGGCCAGCGAGGCCCACGTGCGCTGCGCGTACTGGCGCAGCTGCTGCTGCTCGCCGCCGCCGCCCCCGCGACCACCGCCGCCGGACGCTTGCGCCGTCCCGCCGCACACCGTCAGCGTCGCCGCGACCACGGCGAGGCCCCTCCAGACCCTGACCCACATGGCGCCGCGCTTACCCCTGCTTCCGTCGCACCGAAACCCGCGGGTGTCAGGTCGTCTTGATCAGCCCGCCGTCGATGACGTACTCCGACCCGGTGACGTTCGCCGTGCGCTCGGAGGCGAGCATCACGATCAGCGTCGCGACCTCCTCGGGCGTCGTGAAGCGCCCGGTCGGGAAGCCGCCCATGCTCGCGACGATCGACTCGCGCGCGGAGGCGATGTCGGTCCCGCTGGCCTTCGCGACGGTGTCGGCGACGCCGCCCTCCCCCAGCCACAGGTCGGTCGCGACCGGGCCCGGCGAGACCGAGTTGATGCGGATGCCCTTCGGGCCGAACTCCTGGGCGATCGACTTGGAGAAGTTGACGAGCGCCGCCTTCGCCGCGCCGTAGTCGATGACGCCGGCGTCCGGCTCGTAGAAGGCGTTGATCGAGGCGGTGTTGACGATCGTCCCGCCGCCCTGCGCGAGCATCGGCGCCAGCGCCGCGCGCGTGGCCCGGACCGCGGTCAGGAAGTTCATCTGCAACGACCACTCGAACTCCTCGTCGCTGGTGCCGAGGAAGCCCTCCAGCCGCAGCCTGACCGCGCCGACGTTGTTGACCAGGACGTCGACGCGCCCGTGGGTCTCCAGCGCCTTGGCGATCAGCTGGCCGGGCGCCTCGGGGGCGAGCAGGTCGAGCGCGACCGGCGTCACCCGGTCGAGCCCCTCGAGGGCCTCGGTGGTGCGCGACGCCGCGACGACGTGCGCGCCCTCCTCGGCCAGCATCTTCGTGATCGCCAGGCCGATGCCCTTGCCGGCGCCGGTGACGACGGCGACCTTGTCCTGCAGCTGGAGGTCCATGCCTCCGACTATGTCAGCCCTGCGGGTTGACCCCGTAGTACTTCGCCGAGTAGCTGCGGTCCTCGCAGCCGGTGCCGGTGGTCAGGTACTGCACCTTGCCCTTGATCTTGCCGTTGACGTACCTGCCCGAGATCTTGACCGAGATGACCTTCGGGAACTCCGAGCGCAGCGTCGACTTGCCCTTGAACGAGAAGGCGCCGGTCTTGGAGATCTTCAGGACCTTGTTGATGGTGTTGCCGCCCCGCTGCTCGCCGCCGACGACGCACGGGAACTGGAAGGTCTTGATCGACGTCGCGGCCGCGTTGGTCACGATGTAGGTCTGGCTCGTGGGCTCGATGTAGGTGCCGCGCTTGATGCCGGCGAGGGCGACGGCGGGCACGAGCAGCGCGAAGGCGGTGATCAGGGCGAGAACGATGGCACGGCGGGTCATGGGGTTCAGTGGCTCCGGAGGGTGAGGGTCTTCTTGATGATGGACTTGGTCTTGCCGCCCGCGAGCTTCTGGGTGGCGCTGAAGACGACGACGAGCTTGTGCTTGCCCTTGAGGATCCGCTTGCCCAGGGCGTTGAGCTTCACGGACACCTTGGCCGACTGGCCGCCGCTCAGCGTCACGGTCTTCGTCCCGAGGACGCGCGGCTGGTGCTTCCTCTTCTTCGTGCTCACCGACGACGGGAAGCCGGTGACGTACTCGTGCTCCTTGATCAGGTAGATGAGCGAGCACCGGGCGGCGGGCGGCCCGGCGCAGACCTGGTTGGCGTTGATCGCGCCGTTGCCGGTCTGGGGCGGCGTGAGCGTGGCGGTGCCGACGGTCGCGGGCACGAGGACGACCGGCGGCGTCGTGGGCGGGTTGACGGGCGCGACGGCCGCGGGCGGCGCCGCGCTTCCGCCACCGCCGCCTGTGTCGCCACCCGTCCCCGGATCGGCCGGCGGCGCGACGACCGCGCCGACGACACCGGCCAGGCGGCCGAGCTTGTTGTCGGAGGTGCCGAACCAGATGTTGCCCGCGTCGTCGGCGCCGATGCCCAGCGCGAACGCCTCGGTCGTGAGCTTGGTGACCGTCGCGGTCGGCGTGGCGCTCGGCACGATCCGGACGATCGCGTTGCCGGGCCCGGCGTAGGACGACGGCCGGAGGGTCATCCAGAGGGTGCCGTCGGGCGCCGCGACGATGTGCCACGGCTGGCCGCCGACCAGCGACGGGTCGATCGAGGCCACCGTGTACTGCACCATCTGGTGGGAGCCGGGGTCGAGGCGCCCGAACTTCTTGTTGAGGTAGTTGGTGAACCAGACGCCGCCGTCGGGGGCGATCGCGACGTCGGTCAGCCCCTGCCCGCCGCTGGAGCCCGAGCAGTACGTGGTCCCCTCGCACGGGGAGATCATGTACTCGTCGTAGCTGCCGCCGCCGCCGTAGGAGGCGACGCGATAGCCGTGGTCGCTCGCGTCCTCCTCGACGAACCACGGCCGGCCGATGCTGTCGACGGCGATGCCGGAGGGCTTGGCGTCGTAGCGCGAGCCGCTGAGCGTCGACGCGCCGCCCTGCATCGCGATGTTGGGGCCCTCGCTCACCGCGCCGTCGTAATAGGCGATGCGGTCGCCGTAGTACGGGGCGACGTTGCCCGCGCTGTGCTCGGTGAGCCACGCCCCGCCCTGCGGCGCGGGCGCGACGTCCCAGAGGTCCACGTTGCCCGGCAGCGTCGAGGACGTGAAGCCGTCGCTCGACCCGGGGGTCAGCGCGGCGGGCAGGGCCGAGCCGAGCCCGCCGTCGTCGCGGACGTAGTAGAGCTTGCCGTCGGCCGGGTTGAAGGTGACGCCCCGCGCCTGGTTGGCGCAGCAGTTGACGTCCGCCGGATCGGGCAGCGGGAAGAAGGCGATGCCGTCGCTCGTGCCCGGCGACGCCTGCGCGGGGATCAGCCGCCCGAGCGAGGGCGTCGGCTGCTGACCGTGCGACGGGCTCTTGGCCGTGAACCAGACGTTGCCCGCCCCGTCGGCGGTCACGCCCCAGTCGTCGACCCCGTAGCCCGCCGGGAAGGTGTAGTAGTCGGGCGTCGCCGCGGCCGCGCCCGGGGCCCAGGCGCACAGCATCACGAGGCCGGCGATCCACGCGCTCCGTCGCATGACCTGTAACTACCAGTCGCCGGAGCGTCGCGTGGGTGGTGTCCCTCTGGCGCTACGCGATTGTGCGTAGGCCGTTCGGGCGGCGGCCGCGACCGGGCTTGGCCGACCGCGACCGGCCCGCCGTCGCGACCGCCCGGCGCGGCTTCAGCGCGTCGAGGCCGGCGCGGATCCGGCAGGCGGTCTCGTGCGCGCAGAGCCAGCGGTGCAGGGATTCGTCGCCGGCGACGTCGCGGAGGGCGAAGCCGGCGCCGAGGTCGAGGACGAGCGGCTCGGCCAGCGTCGCGTGGGCCAGCGCGAGCGTGCCGCGCGGGCCGGCCAGCAGGCCGAGCGCGAT
>JAOPZG010000086.1 GCA_025964215.1 Conexibacter sp. | reverse complement strand
TTCGTCCGCGCGTGCGCGGCGTACGTCCCCGAGCTGCGGGGACGCGACGTCCTGCCCGGCCCGGCGGGCGTCCGGGCGCAGGCGGTCGGGCGCGACGGAAAGCTGGTCGACGACTTCATCGTCCACGACGTGGACGCCGTGCAGTACGTGCGCAACGCGCCGTCGCCCGCGGCGACCTCGGCGCTCGCGCTCGCCGCGCTGCTCGCCGACCAGGTCGAGCGCGCGCTGGGGTAGCGTTCCCGCCATGGCCGACCTGCGCCCCATGGACGCCACCCTCGACGGCTACGCGTGGTTGCCGCGGATGATCGACAAGGCCCGCGCCAAGCGGGCCGGCACGCTCGGGACCGCCGTCCACCCGTGCCCGGTCGACCGCCGCTGCCTGGCGCTGCTCGGGATCGACGTGGAGACGTTCGGGGAGGTCGTCGCGCGCGCGGGCGACGACGACGACGCCGCGGTGCTCGACGGCCTCCGCGCCGCCGGGGCCGCGTCCGCGCAGGACGCGTGGTTCGACGCGCAGGCGTGGGAGGACGCGCTCCAGCAGATGGTCTGGCGCTCGGAGGGCGAGACGATCAGCGACCGCGCCGAGCGCACCGTCGAGATCCTCCACGCCGAGGACGCGGTGACCGTGACGTGGTCGCGCTACGTTCCCGGCTAGCACGGCCCGGGCCTTCACCTGCACCGCGAGCACACCGATGCGTTCTACGTGCTGAGCGGTGCGATGCGCTTCGTGCTCGGGCCGGGCGGCGAGCGCGGCGTGCGCGCCCCGGCCGGCACGTTCGTCTCCGCGCCGCCCGGCGTCGCGCACAGCTTCCACAACGAGGAGCCGGGGGACGTGGCGTGGCTCAACGTCCACACGCCCGACGCCCGCTTCGCTGCCTTCCTGCGCGGCGGCCGCGCCGGCCGGCCCACGCCCTTCGACTCCCTCGACGTCCCGTCGGAGACCGGCGGCGACCAGGGCCGCCCCGCGAGCGAGGCCATCGTCGTGGCGCCTGATCGAGATGGTGGCCTCGCTCACGACGGCCCCGACCTGCGCGTCACCGCCGACCGCTTCCGCGTCGACATCGCCGTCCCGGGCGCCACGGCGCCCGTCTCCTTCTGCCGGATCTAGCCCGCGGCCGCGCCCGACGGCCGGACGATCAGCATCGCGACGTCGTCCTCGAGGCGGGCGCCGTGGTGGCGGGTGGCGGTGATGTAGAGCTCGTTGAGGAGCGTGTCGGAGATGTCCTGGCCGGCGATCAGGCGCTCGACCTCGGCGACGATGCCGGTGGTGCCGAGGCGGGCCATCGAGCCGGGCTCGGCGCGGCCCTCGATCAGGCCGTCGGTGTAGGCCATCACCGCGCTGCCGGGCGCGAGCACGACGGTCGTCTGCGCCCACCGCGCCTCGTCGAAGAGGCCGATCGGCGGGCCCGGCGTCAGGATGACGTCGTCGCTGGCGCTCGCGGGCGTCAGCATCAGCGGCGCGGGATGGCCGGCGGTGGCGAGCGTCAGCTCGCGCGTGCCGTGGTCGTAGGCGCCGGCCAGCGCGGTGACGAACATCGTCTCGCCCGGCCGCTCGCGCATGGCGATGCGGTTGAGCTGCTCGAGCGACTCGAGCGGGCTGACCTCGCGCTGGTGCAGCGCGGCCCACGCGGCGCGCAGCGCGACGGCCAGCGCCGCGGCCTCCGGCCCGTGGCCGGCGACGTCGGCGAGGATGAAGTGCAACGTGCCGTCGCGCTCGAGGACGTCGAAGAAGTCGCCGCCGAGCAGCAGCGTCCGCGCGCCCGGGCGGTAGAAGGTGAAGACGTCGGCGCTGCCGGCGGTCGCCGGGCGGACCGGAAGGAGGCCGCGCTGCAGGCGCTCGCTGACGTCGAGCAGGTCGTCGACGCGGCGCTGCTCGGCGGCGCGCTCGCGCTCCTCGGCCTGGCGCAGCTGGCCGCCGATGCGGTCGCGGTCGACCTGCGTCTCGGCGAGCAGCAGCGTCGAGGCGCGCAGCTCGATGATCGTCATGGCCGAGCCGGCGAGCTCGGTCAGCACCGTGAGGTCCTGCGCCGACCACGTGCGCGGCTTGCCGTCGATCGCGCAGAAGCTGCCGAGCACGTGCCCGTCGGAGGTGATCAGCGGGATGCCGGCGTAGGCGATGACGTTGAGGTCCGGGATCGCGAGGTTCTCGCGCACGAGCGGGTGCTCGCGGGCGTCCTCGATCACCAGCGGCCGCGCGCTCGCCACCGTGTGCTGGCAGAACGAGTGGCTGAGCGGCGTCTCGCGCGTCGAGGCCCACGGCTCCGGCAGCCCGACGCAGCTCTTGAAGAACTGGCGGTCGGCGTCGACGAGCGAGACCAGCGCGACCGGCACGTCGAGGATCAGGCAGGCCAGGCGCGTGAGGCGGTCGAACGCCTCCTCGGCCGGCGTGTCGAGCAGCGCCACGCGGCGCAGGGTGGCGAGCCGCCGCTCCTCGGCGAGCGCGAGGTCGTCGGTGTGGGTCGGGAGGCCGGGCAACGCGCACCATGATGGCGGGTCGGCGACCGATGAGTTCGGCGCGCGGGTGTCGTCTTGGGGACATGACCGAATCCACGCAGGCTCCCACGACCGTCTCCAACCTCGGTGTCGCGATGTTCACCGTCGCCGACCAGGACGCCGCGCTGGCGTTCTACACCGACAAGCTCGGCTACGAGGTGCGCGCCGACGTCCGCTTCGGCGAGCACGACGAGATGCGCTGGCTGGAGGTCGCGCCGCCCGGCTCCGTCGCCCGCCTCGCGCTCAACCCGCCGATGGCCGACGCGCCCGGCGGCAGCGCGATCGGCGTCGAGACCACCGACGTGCTCGGCGAGCACGCCCGCCTGACGGCCGTCGGCGGCATCGACCTCGACCCCGAGCCGATGCGCAGCCCCGGCACCCCGCTGATGTTCATGCTCCGCGACCCGGACGGCAACACGGTCTTCGTGGTGGAGGCGCCGCCGGCCGGTTAGCGATCCTGCGTGCCGCGCGCTCCCGCGCCGTCTAGGTTGTGGCGATGGCGGAGCTGCTGGAGCGCGCGGGAGCCGCGCTCGAGGTCGAGCAGGCGGTCGGTGGCGCGCGGCGGGATGGGCGCGGCGGCGTCGTGCTCGTGCTGGGCGCCCCGGCGAGTGGGCGCAGCGCGGTGCTC
>JAOPZG010000009.1 GCA_025964215.1 Conexibacter sp. | reverse complement strand
GGAGGAGCGTCGTGGATGAGATTGCGCAACACCGCGACCGCGTCGACGACATCGCCGAACGGCTGTCCAGGGCGTGCGTAGAAACCAAGCTGAGGCTCGCGCTTCTCTAGCTCACTCAACCACCCCTTCTTGCTCCGCTGACGCCACGAGATCGAGCCACCGCGCTCGATTCCGTACAGAAGATGGAAGAACCGGCCCAGCACGTCGAAGGCTCCCATGAGCTCGACGAGGACCACGTCCAGAAAGAACATCACCTCGTCCCAGACGTATGCGAACTCTGGCGCGCGCAGCCGCACCTGCAGGTAGTCCCGAGCGCGGAGGCCGCGGGTGATGCGCCGCACGACACCGTTCAATCGCGTCATTGACTCATGGCTGTCTCGAAGCCAGCGACCGACGGCCGCGTTGATCCATGGCTCAAGCGTCCACAGGTGTCGATGGGCGACCGCGCGATAGAAGGCCTCGCCCGAGACGGTGTACGTCGTGTTGCCATCCCGCGCAACGACGTAGTCGCCGTGCGCCCGCAGGACGAGCCCGAGCAACGCGATGGCCTCGGCGGGTGTGTAACACCGGGACGGCAGAACCTTGGCCAGCGGTAGCCGCTCCAGCGCCGAACGGGGCACGACGATTCCATCGACACCGTGGTTGATCCGGGTTAGCGCCGCGAGCATGAGAAGGCGGAACACGTTCTCTTCAGATTCGGGGACCTCGGCGCTGATGCGAGCAGCCAGGCCCTGGCTACTGACGAGCCCCGGAGACGGGAGGACCCGGCCGCCATCACTAGGACCGGCGGACAGAACGACGGGCAGGAAGTTCCGGTCCGCGTTGGGTCGGCCGAAATGCCACGTCGCGTGCGACCCGGCCCAGGGGGCGTACACGCGCGTCGACGGCCGATCGCCGAGCGCTTGAAGCAGTGACGTGTCCGGCGCACCAGCCGTGTCTTGATCGAGCAATAGAACAAGCGGCCGCCCAAAGTCGCCTTGGAGCCATGGGGTCGCGTGAACGCCGGCAGCGAGGGGAGGTCGGTTGTTGAGCACGAGGTGTAGCGGACGGATCGTGAAAGCTGGCTGCTGGAGAGGAGGGCTAGGTCCGTGGGTTGCGGATGCGCGCATCCCACGGTCACCGCGTACCGCGACGCGTAGCCGGCTCGCCGATCCTAGATCTCGGGGCGGCGTGTAGGCGGCAGCGCCCTCCAACGCAAGCCGCGCGGGATCGCAGCGGGCGGTGGCTCCGACTCCGCCTACGGGTTCCCTGCCACTGGGGGTAGGCTGTGCGCCGTGACCGGTGCAATGACCACTGCTCCCCGAGAAGAACTCCGGGTTCCCGATCGATTTGAGGGTCTCCGCGAAGCTGGGAGCGGCAAGCTCGAGAGCATCGTCGTTGAGGTAGGGGACGCTCTCCTAGCAATGGACAGCCGGTTCGCAGATATGCGGGCTGCGGGTCGTGGATCGCTAATGATCCTACGCGGCGAGACGGGCGCAGGAAAGTCAACGTTCCTTGACACGGTCGGGCTCTTTCGCGACGCGGTCACCACGGTGCGCGTGGCGTCGACGCAGGACATCGGCGACGCCCTTGGTGCCCTGCTGGAGACCACGGAGGCCCGCATCGTCGTCCTCGAGGGTCGCGAAGCTCTCGGTGAGGTTTCCGCGGCCGCACTCGAGGCCGGTATGCACGCCATCAACGCTTTCCTCCGAACGGCAGGGGGCCGAAACACGCTCATCGTGTGGCCGGCCAACACTGACGATCTGACGGAGCGACTTGTCGACCTCGCGAGCAGACTCGGCGGAGAGGCGCTGCTCGGCATCGGCGACCCCGTGCAGAGGTTCGGCGGGCCTTCGCGGAGCCAGTTCGTCCGGATCGCCGATCGCACCGTGGGCGCGTTGAACAACGGGGCATCCCTTGCGGCGCTCGGCATCTCGTCCGAGCAAGCCGAGGCGATGGCGGAGGACGCCCCAACGATCGGTCGCTACCTCGCGCTCGTCCGAGCGGCCCTGTTGCGGAACGGCGCGACGGTGCGACAGCTGCTTCCTACGGAGTCGCGCCGCATGTGGACTGTGGTCATCGCCGGGAATGAGACCGACAGCGACACCGCCGCTCTGACACGTGGCGATGCTTTCACCGCCGACATCGATCGTCTGATCAGTACAACGGACGCGAACATAGTCAAGGACCTCAAGAAGCATCCCGACCAACTCGGGATCCTCGGGACAGTGCTTGACGCCAAGATCCTCGACTTCGACATTGTCACGGCCCTAGCCGTCGCCCGCCAATTTGGCAGCGACAAGCTCCACGAGGCGATGAAGGCCGCCGGCATGTCGACCGCGCCCGACAAGACCGCCTCGGACCGGCTCCTGACCAGCGAACTCGGCCTCGTGCTCGCCGGCAAGAAAGTCGGCACGCGCAAGCGCGGCAAGAAGCCCGGAAAAGACACGGTGGCGCGGTTCGAAAGCCTGGCAAAGATCGCTTCGAAAGACGACGGGCTCATCAACGACGCAATCGGCCGGGGTCTACAGGAGGTTGGGCTGATCGAGTCCTACCAGCTCGAGAAGGACCTCGGGACCGAGTTGAAGTTCCTCAGCGACATCTACCTCATCACGAGCGCCGGGGATCGCATCCGCCTGGAGATCATGTGGCGGACACAGACCAGTCGTGCCGCCATCTCGAACTACGTCCTGGGGAAACTCGGGAACTACGGCCGTGCCATCGGCTTACTGGCGTAACCCCGCCTCGAGCGGCCAAGAGACTGGGAGCGGCGCGTTTTAGGGCATGTCCTTCCGCGTGATGGCAGGACCACGGCGCCTCAGAGGGCCAAGTCACCGGCACGTCAGAGCCAGTACGGGCGTAGCGTCACCAGGGCCGGCAGACGTGCCCCAGCCACAAGAAGTGCTCGATCTCCTTGAAGCTGCTGTAGCGACGCGGACGTCGCGCGGCGGTGGCGTCCGTCGTTGCCCTGCTGGTCACCGAGCAGGGCGACGACATGGTCGCGCGTCGCGTCGTCGGTGATCGGGCCGAGGTAGAGCTTGGCGGTGGAGTTGGCGATGATGGTGTCGGAGCCGCGGCCATAGCGTTCGCGCATTTGGGCGAGGGATTGCCAGACGGTGGCGACGCGGATTCCGTGGCCGGCGACTTGGGACATGGTTCGGGGAAGTTGGGACAAGGGTGCGACGTTCGCGGCCTCGTCGAGGAGGAGCTTGAGTCGGCGGTCGCCTTCGCGGAAGGTGCCGGTCTCGATGGCCTCGTGCAGGACGGCGGCGAGCAAGGCCACCAACAATGGTGCGACGAGTTGTTGGTGGCGGTCTTCGGCTACAAGGAAGAGCGTGTCGGCGGCGGAGGCGACGAATCGGCTGGGTGAGAAATTGTCGCCGGCGAGTTGTTGGACTTCGGGTTAGAGGTAGGCTGCGAGGACCGACCCGGCCGACATATAGGTGGTGCCGCGGTTGCGTGGGTCGAGCTCGGAGATCGCTTTGAGTTGCGCTCGAGCCGGGTCTGCCTGTGCGGTGCTGAGGATCGTCAGAACGGCGCGGGTCTCCTGTGCGTCGACCCAGCCGAGGACGGTCGTCATGTCGTGTGCGCCGAGCGCGGCGGCGTGGAGGAGCGGCGCGAGGAGCTTGGCGGCCTCGCCCCGCCAGTAGCGGGCGATCTCGGAGTCGCCGTCTGACGATGCGTCGGCGAGCCACTGGGCTTGGCGTAGCGCACCGGACCAGGTCTCGCATCCGGCCAGCGGCGACCAGGCCATCGATTCCGTGCCGAAGGGGTCGAAGATCCAGGTGCGCCCCGCGCGCTCCCGGGCCTCGCGCGCGGCGTCGATGACATCGCGGTTGGTGCTGGTGACGATCGCCGGTCCGTCGTGCTCAAGCAGCCACGGGATGACGCAGCGCGTCGTCTTCCCGGCGCGCGTCGGAGCAATGACGACAACATGCGCTTCCTCGTCGGCGTACACCGGTCGACCGTCGACGCGGCCGAGCGAGAAACCGCGAGCCGCCGCACGGCCGAGCCGCAGGTCGCGGTGACGACCCCACGCACGCGGGTGCGCGCCTCGCCAGTCGAACGAGCGGCGACCGAGGCGCTCGCGGGCGAGCTGGGGCTCGACGCGACGCAGCGCGAACGTCCCGACCGCGGCCCATGCGCTGAGGACCGCTGCCGTGGTCAACCACCACAACAACGGTCCGGGCAAGGAGGCGCGGGCCTCGGACGGGTAGGCGTTGGCCGGGTCACCCCAATGGCCGTCGCCGAGGAGCCGGAGCGCAGAGAGGAGTGCGCGCGCCGGCCCGACGTGCGGGAGGTGTCCAGCGCGCAGCAGGCCCGCCAGCGCCGGGATCGTCCACGCGACGCCGGCGGCCAGGACAAGGCCTCCCGCCATCCACGCCAGGCCGGGCAGCGCGTCGTCGAGATCAGTGTTCTTGTTGTTGTCGTTGCTCATGGTGACCCCGTGAGGACTTGGACCCAGGCGGCGGGCGGCCCGCTTGGTGCCGGGGCGTGGATCCATGAGAGGTGGAGGTGGTTGCCGCGTCCGTGGCCTGGGTCGCCGTCGTAGCCGACCCATCGGAACGGCGGTCGTGGCTGGTTCTGCTGGGGCTCGGCCCAGTGGGCGAGCGCGTCGACGTCGTCCCAGGTGCCGCCCGGCCCGGGGACGAGGTCGACGGCGAGGCCGAGCGGGTGCTCGCCATGGGGCTCGTGTCCGGTCGGGGCGTAGCCCGCGGTGACGGTGACGTGGAAGCGCGCGCGCAGGAATGCGAGGTCGGGAAGCAGTCGCTCGTCGATCGTCATGCCGGGCTCGCCGGGGATCGGGACGATCTGTCCACCGCCGAAGACGCGGCCGCCGCTGCCGACGTCGAGCGGCGCCGAGCACACAGCCGCGACATCGGTGGTGCCGGTCGACAGCGCCCGGGCTTGGTCGAGGACCTTGGTGACGTACCACTCGGCGTGGTTGTAGCCCAGCAGCGCGCGGTGCCAGTCGGCGGGTGCTCCTAGAGCTTTCAGGTACCGAGCGGCCGAGGTGATGGCGTCCGCGGCGGTCATGGGGTCGGCCTTGCCGTCGCCGTCTGCGTCGACGCCGTAGCGCTTCCAGGTGTCGGGCATGAACTGCGTCCACCCGATCGCGCCGGCGCTCGACGGTCCCATGTTGCGGCCAAAGTCGGACTCGACCTTGGTCAGGCCGGCGAGGATCGCCGGTCCCTCTGGATCCAACCCGTACGTCTTGGAAGCGGCAGCGAAGAGCGGTGACAACTCAGCGGGTACGGCGTTGTCGTCGAGGTTGGTCGAGGAGCATCCGCTCTGGCCGCTGGCGCCGGAGGCCATGAGCATCCAGCCGGTGAGGGCTGCCGCACAGAGGGCGAACGTTGCGAGAAGCGCGGCGACCGACGCGGTGGCGGCTTTCATCGCCGACGCCGTCCTTGCCCGGCGCGCCTTTGCCGGCGCTCGGCGCGCAACTCCGCGAGGCTCTGAGCGCGCCGCTGTTTGAGCTCGTCGTCGTCGAGCCAACGGCGCGCTCGCTCGTCTGCCGTGCGGTCTCCGGGTCGTGCCTGGGCGGCGGCGAGCAGGTCTCGTTCTTCCTGGTTTGCGTCCGTATCGGCGCCGCGCAGTTCCTCGGCGCGCCGTGCGCGGTGAACGTCGACATCGGTGCGCGTGACCGAGTCGCCGGTGAGGGCGCGGTTGCGGTCGGCGTGGCGCACGGTCTGCTCGGCCTCGGTCGCGGCGGGGTCGGCCAGCAGCCCTCGCAGGTGTTGGCGGTGGGCGATGAGCTGGCGCTGTTCGGGGTTGGGCGCCGGCGGCTTGGACTTGGTCGCGTTGGCGACCGCCGTCGCTTCGTCGTGGCCTGCCAGGCGCCGGTCGGTCGCCCGGAGTTCGCGCTGGAGCACTTCGCGTTGCGCGACGACCCCGCGGGCCTGGTCCTGTCCCGAGACGATGTCCTCGCGGTGGCGTTCGTCCAGGCGCTCGCCGGCCAGGGAACGTGTCGCTGCCGATCGGGCTTCTTGATGTTCTTGGCGTGAGGTTCGGACGGCTTCGGCGCCCGCGCCGGCCGGGGCGGTCGCGCGTGAGGCCATCTGTCGAGCGCCGCGCCCGAGCATCCAGGCGTAGTAGCCGTGCGACAGCACGTGCCCGATGCCGTCGCCGTGCTGCTGAGGGAGGCCGCCGGAGACGAAGTCGAGGATCTCGTGGCGCTTGATGAAGATGCCCCACCAGAACGCCGCCTCCAGAAGCCAGGTGCCGAACCACCCAAGCTCGAGGCCACCGAACACGCGGCTTGCCGCGAGAACGACGGTGAGGAAGATCGCGAAGACGAGCTTCGCGACCTCGGCCCCGAGGAGGCGCTTGATCCAGGCGATGAACGTCGCACGGCCCCCGTCACCGAGCGCCGGTGCGATCAGCATCGCAGGCGCGATCAACAGCAACACCAGCCCGAGGCCCGCGGCGAGCACGAGCCGGACGCCGAGGTAGGCGTACAGCGCGATCGCTCCGGTCAGCCCGACCAAGATGATGACCAACAGGGCCAGGCGCGGGAAGGTGCCGCCGGCTTCTTGGATGCTCGCGCGGTCAGAGTCCTTGTGGATGAGCGCCTCGACGTCGTCGGGGAGCTTGCGATCGCCGCCGATGCCCAGGACGTCCTTGGCGGCGGTCAGTGGGTCGGGGAGGCCTCCGCCGCCGTCGTCTCCCTTCATGAGCTTGTGCAGCCGCCCGCGCTGCCAGCCTTGGGCCGGGTAGTTCAGCCAGAGCTCCGCGTTGGTCGCGCGCGATGGGTCGCCCGTGCGGACGTCGCAGTAGTCGACCGACCCGAACTCCAGCGCGCACCACGGCTCGCGCACGGTGGTGTCGAAGACCTGGCGCAGCGAGTTGGCCAGCGCGTCGCGCGGATCGTCGGCGCGGCTGCCGGTGCCGGCTGCGAGCACGGCCATGCCCGCGTCGTTGGTCGCCCGGGCCGCCCAGCCCACGGTGTCGTCTGGTCGGCTGATGATCAACAGCCCGCCGACCATCAACGCCACCGTCGCGGCGAGGCCGGCGATCGTCTCGGTCGTGCGGCGCTGCACGAGGCCGCGGTGGATCCCCCACACGCCGGTCAGCGAGATGCCGAGCAGGAGCCACCAGTCGCCGAAGGCCTGGTCGTGCAGGCGTGCCAGCGTCGTTCGCAGCTGCGGCATCGCCTCGTTGGTCAGGTCGAGCGAGAACGCCCACTCCAACAACAACAGGACGCCCTTGACGATGTAGAGCAAGGCCATCCACAACCCCGCGCCGAGCGTCTGCAGCGCGCCGAGGAACGAGCGGCCTGGGTCGGTGATCGAGAAGCCGACGCGAACGTCGATCCCGTAGCTGCTCAGTGGATGGGGTTCGGCGACCGAGCCGCTGGCCCGGCAGCTACGCCGCGCGGCCGCCGAGAGTCCGTAGCGGCAGGACGGTGACGTCGCGCCCAGGGATCGTGACGGGTCGGAGTAGGCGTCGTCAGACGTCTCGGTCGGTGCCGGTACAGCCGTCGATGCCGGAGCCGTCGTCGATGCCGGCGTGGAAGTCGTTGCCGCCGTGCCCGTCGCCGCGTCGGCGGGGGACGCGAGCCCCACCCACGCGACCATGACCGCCAACCAGCAGCTACAACAACGCCATCTGGTCATCGTCTTCGATGCCGGCTCCGCGCCGGGGTGGGGTCGTCGTGAGCTGCTTGAGCAGGGTGCCGAGGTCGATCTGCACGGCGCCGACGCGGCCCTCGTAGTCGCGGACGAGGCATTGGCCGCGGCGGAAGCGTTGCTGGCGGGCGACGAGGGTGGCGTCGTCGACGTCGAGGCCGAGGTGGGCGATCACGCGCTTGGCCTCGCGCTCGGTCTTGACGCCGAAGGCGAAGTGCCAGCCGACCAGGTCGATGACGGCCTGGAGGCCGTCGAGGAGCTGGTCGATGAGCACCGGGGTGCCGTTCTGGCTGCGACACCACTTGACGATCCGCATCACCAACGAGAGACCGACGACATCGCCGACGAGCTGGGAGACCTCCTCGAGGATCAACAGCTTGTGACGCGACCGGTCGCTGCCTAAGAGGTCCATCGCGTGCACGGCGAGCAGCCGCAGCAGGGCGCGGCCGGTGCGTTCCTCGGGGGTCAGCTCGGCGCGCGGCGTGCCGGCCTCGGGGAGCACGAGGTTGACGATGCGCATGCTCGTCACCGGCTTCTGCACCGCGGGCGGCGGGGCCGTCGCTCGGTCGGCGAAGCCGAGCTGGACCAAGCCCGAGCCGGCGTGGATCTCCAGCGCGCGTGCTGCCGCGCGGGCGTCGTCGCCGCCTTGCTCGAGGCGGTCGAGGATCAGGCCGCTGCTGCGGGCACCGCGGTCGACGGCCTCGGCGACGGCGGCGCGGATCTCGGTCTGCCATGTCGGCGGGACCGGCGCCGGCAGCAGCTCGGTCAGAAAGGAGTAGGCCAACTCCACGCGCATGTCCAACGGCGCGATCCGCATCGGATCAAGACGTCCGCGGTCGCGGTCGCCCGCGGTGATCTCGACGTGGTCGACGTGCTCCTCACCGATCGCCTCGGCCAGGCGGTGATCGCCCTTGGGATCGATGTCGACGACCGCCGAGCCGGTCATGAACGCGCCGGCCGCCAAGAGTTGCGCGGTCGCCGTCTTGCCTCGGCCGGGCGTTCCGGTGCACAGCACGGCCGGGGTGTCGTCCTCGCGCGACCCCTCGGTCGCGTCAAAGAGCACCGGCTGCGGCGAGCCCGACAGCGTGTGGCCGATCAGCAGCCCGGTGCGGGCGCCGACAGCGTGGGTCGCCGTCGGGACCATCGCGCCGAGCTGCTCGGGCAGGAACACGTCGTCGTAGCGCCGGACCCGCGGGAGCTGCGCGGGGAGATGGCCGAGCCATAGCGGCAACTGGATGTCCTTGGGGCGATGCAGCGCGATCGGCGCCAGCTCACGACGGAGTCGACGCACTCGCTCTTCGAGCTCGTCGGCAGACCACGCGCCCACGGCGAAGCTCACCTGGCCCCGAAGCAGTGGGGGTCGGTCGGTGGCCGTTAGTTCGTCTTCGAGCTCACGGACGAGGTCCGGGCGCACGGCGGTGCGTGCGGTCGGGCCGTGGTCGCCGTGGCTCTCCTCGGCGAAGGCGTGGTCGGCGTCGACGATGCGCCGGCGCACCAGCGACAGCGCGGCATCGTTGGGAATCCACCGCGCCGCGAAGGTCGCGTCGACCGGAAAGCCAACCGCTTCCAGCGGCGCGAAGAGCAGCTCGGCCTGTCGCCCCGGGAAGGTCGTCGTCTCCGGCAGCGCGCCCGCGACGAGCACCGCCTGATGCACCTCCCCCACGATCAGCCGGTCGCGCTCGACGCTGATCGGCTCGTCAAGCAGCGCCATCAGCTGCGCGTCGAGCGGGCGGAACCGCCGTCCCCCGTCCTCGTCCTCGGCGTCGAGCACCAGCGCTTGGGGCCGCCAGTGCTCGTCGCTCTCCGGTTCGCCGACGCCGCGCAGCGCCGTGCGGCGCAGCAGCCACTGCAGCTCGGCCGTCGACGCTCGTTCGACATCGAGGTAGTCGCCGGCGCGGCCATAGGCGACCGCCTCGTGATCGAGGACCTCGTCGAGCCGGCGCTGCGAGATGCCACGCGCGTCGCGCAGCCCCACGAGCCGGCGCACGTCATTCAGAGCTCCGGCAAGCGACCCGGAGAACCCCGACGGCGCGTCGAGCCGCACGGCGAGGAAGACCTCGGCGGTCGCCGCGCCGTAGCGGTCGATCGCCGTCGCGTGCTCGGCGATCAGCGCCGCGAGCCGCGCGTCCTCACCGTGAACCGGGTCAAGCATCTGTCGTGCCGTCCGGGCGTACTGCGATGACGACGCCGCACGGCTCACGCGCAGGATCTGGAAGTCGGCCTCGGCGGCCGCCGCGTAGCTGGCCAGCGCGGCCAGACGCTCGATCTTGGCCGCCGTCGACAACCCCGCGTAGGACGCGGTGTGCACCCGGAACAGCGCCCACGCATCAGCGGCGTCGCGGCCGAACAGGACGTTGCGCCACGCGAAGCTCAGCGGCGGCCGCACGGCACGATCTCCAATCGCATGCCCGACGACAGAGCGACCTCCTGGGGCTCCGACAACAACGTGTCTTCGGTCCCAGCCAGCCGCAGCACTCGACCTCGGAGCTCGAGGCGAGCCGGACACCGCAAAAGCACAGTCCCCGGCCCGCGCACCACGCCGGCCCGATAGCCGGGCGAGCACTCATCGGACGCGACCGCGACCACCCCCAGATCGACGTCGCGTGCCGGGGCGCGCTCAAGTCCTACAAGTCGCCGAGGCGCAACCAGGAACATCATGTAGGCGATGATCGCCTCGTGGGCCGGGCGCTCATCCGCGCGCCGGTGGCACAGCGCGCGGGTGATGACGCCCGGCAAGAGGATCAGGCGCACCGGCCACGGGAGCACCCCGAGCACCGCGCCGACCAATGGCAACGAGCCCGCGATGACCAACGCGACGGCGACCACCGCCGCGTAGGCCAGCGCCACCAGCGGGATGCCGTAGGGCACCGGGATGCGGAAGCGGTCGATGCGATGCAGCCGGCGCTCCAGCTCGAAGGCGAGCCGGTAGGAGCGCAGCGTGACCTTGTTATCGCTCATGTTCCCTCCAGCGACTTCCAGAGATCGACGATCACGCTCTTGACCATGTCCTGGGCGAAGATGAACCCGCCCAGGACGACAACGAGCCCGGCCAGGACGACGCCGCCGTTGACGTCACGGCGGCCGAGGATCGGCAGCGTCACCAGCCCGGCCACCGCGAGGAACAGGCCGGTCGACAGCGACTTGACCTGGTCGCCGAGGTTCTTGCCGAACTGGCCCGGATCGGCCATCGCAGATGTGGCACCAACAGCAGCCACGACCAGCGCCAGCGCTGTCGCGACCATCAGACGACGAAGACGTGCAGTCATCGTGTTCCCTCTCGATCGAGTGGATTGACTTGGACTTCGCGCACGAGCCAACGTCCACCAAGACGTATGACTTGCAGCTCGTAGCGAAGGGAGAAGCGGAGGTGGTCGGGTGCGCTCGCAGTCACGGCGACGGCGATCCGTGACGGGCGCGCGACCCACGTGATCACGTCGACGCTCGTCAACCGCGTGGCGACCGGCGGCGTCGTGACCGTCGCGCCGCGCGCCAGGTCGGCGACCAGGTCCGCCCGATCACCGGCCAGGAAGTGGCGGACCACGCGCTCTGCGACCTGACGCAGCCCGCGATCGTCGACCTCCAACTCAGCGGGTGCGACCGCGTCCGGACGCGTCGCTGGTGGACCGACGAGCGCCGGCGCCCCCGCGATCGAGCGTCGCCCGGCCCTGTCGATCGCGACGGTCACTGCCAGGTACCACTCGCGCCGGCCGTCGTCGGCGAGCACGGTGACGACCCGACCGCCGCCATGCCGAGCCTGGGAGGCGACGACCGACGTCCAGACCACGTGCGTCGGCCCGGTGCCGGTTGCGGCGTCGTCTGCGACGTACCCATACAACTTCAGCGCACGGTCGCGACGGCCGGGATCCTGCGGCGAGAACGTCAAGAACGCCCGTGCGAACCCCTCGGCAAAGCCATCAACATCCGACGTCGACGCGACGGAGCTCTTCGGCCCGGCCAACGGCTTGGACGGTCCTGTGAGCGCCACCCGCAGGCCGATCAAGCTCAAGATCACGCAGGCGCTCGTGAACGCCAGCCGCGGAGCCCGTGCCCGCCAGCGCAGGGCGTTGAGAGACATCGAGCGCGACCGCCCCGAGAGCAACATCTAGAAGAACTCCCCAGGCGACGCGGCGGGAGCGGCGGGAGCAGCGGGAGCCGATGCCGCCGGAGCCCGCCGCACGACAGGAGGCGCCGGAGCGGACCGATGAGACGAGACCGGTGTCGCCGCGTGCTCTCGACGCCGCGTCTTCCGGTGGCGCTTCGGGCGGCGCGCCGGCGCCGACCGCCGACGCGGACGCGGCTTCTGCGCCGGCGCCGGAACGGCGCGCCCCGGATGCACGACCGCCAACGACGGAGCGACCACAGTGGGCGGAGCCGCGACGGCGTGCCCTCGCGGCCGAGTCGACAAGACCGCCGCCACAGCGGCGACACACACCAACAGGATCACCGCCGCAGCTCGCGAATCCCACCGCGGGCCGCGGCGCTGAGCCGGAAGGACGAGCATGCCGTCGGTCACCGACTGCTCGGTGACCTCGAAGACCATGGACTTGGGACGAAGCGATGCGACCATCGCTTCTCAGTCGACGAACTCCTCGAAGACCCCTCGCCTCAATCAAGACGCGGCTCTCTGACAGGCCGTTCCGTCAAGCTGCGCAGATGCGGTACCACGATCCGTTACACGACCGATTCGAAGAGCTGAAAGGCGACCGGACAGACCGCCAGGGCCGCGGCCGAGAGTTCGAAAGCGTCGTCGCCGAACTATTTGATCGCGCGGGCTACGACGTCGTTGTAAACCCCGGCGCAGCAAAGCCTCGACAAACCGACCTGCATGCCTCGCGCCGCGACGAGGCGTACCTCATCGAAGTGAAATGGCGTGAGGCGGATATCGGATCGCCTGACGTCGACGACATGCGCATGCGGCTGACCCGTCAGCCAAGCAACGTCATCGGAGTGATCGTGACGATGGCCGGAGTCGCTGACTCGGCGGTTCGCGAAGTTGAACAGCATCGGGCCACGCCGGTTCTAATCGTCGGACGCCAGGAGATCGAAGACCTCGTCCTTGGACGCCTAGACCTGAAGCGGCTGCTACGCGACAAGCGCATCCACTTGACCGTGCACGGGCGGGTCACCGGCAGTCCTACAAAGCCTTTCGCCGCGTCGGTACGAGACCGCACCGAGCCGCTCAGGATCTGCGATGCCGAAGGCAAGTGTTCTCCGTGGCTTTCCGGTCCAGGCGATTACGAGTCGACTATCTGGTCGCTTGAACTCGCGGACATCGATTGGGTCACCGCAGGCGGAACCGGCGTGACGCTCGACCTCCCGGTTGAAGTCGACTCACTGAGCGAGGTACGAAACGTCTGCGAGGAACTCGCCGCCCTGGGCTGGCTCACGCACGGAGCAGCATGGGCGATCGAGCAGGGTGGGACAACATGGAGCGGCTTCGGCCTTGAGTCGTTCCTGGTGGCCTTGGCAGCCCGCGATGCGCGATACGCGCCAATGGAGCGCATTCATCACCGCGAGGTGGTGCAGATGACGGATGAATGCCCAGGCGGCTGGTTCACCGTCGAGATTGACTTGGACGCGCGTTCTGAACGTGCGTACCGACTCGACATCTCGATTCAGCTGATCGGGGTTCCTGTGGATCCAAGTGGGATCCTGCGTCTGTGCGACCGTCTCGACGTCTCGGCTCCCGGATATTTCCGGCCTCGCGACGAGCGCTCTGTTGAGTCGCTGCGGCTACCGGAGCCGATCGAAGTAACTCCCACGGCCTGGATCGTGGAGCACGAGCCGGGCCTTGAGGACGACCCCCTATGGGTTCGGGGCATTGCGTTTGCTAACCCCCTCGAAGAGCTTCCAATCCATTTGCCAAGAGACGTGCTCATCATCGCTTCCCTCCGGTCGTGGCACCCGGTCGGGCAAACCCCTTCCGCCTATCTACTCGATCGGTTGGAGTGGACACGCTCCTCGGACTCGACCGTGGTCCGCGCCACCGTCGACTGGCCCCACGATCCTGCCGTGGTCGACACACCGCCTCGGCGCGCTGCACATACCTGACCGAAGCGGCCGGCGACCCGGTCAGCAAGCGACGATCAGGTGAAATGGGAGGTCCGTCGGGGTCCCTGCCGCATCGTAGGTCTGTACTCCGACCCGGCCGGCCTGATCGTTAACTGTGACGCGTCCGGCCGGAGCGGCCGATGAGTCCGTCGTGCCGAGGGTCGCGGTGTACGCACAACCGCTTACCGAGTCCGCGAAGCCGATGACGTACGCGCCGATCGCGCCGCCGCTTCCACCGGATGTCGCGTCGCCGCGAACGAGGCCTCCGGATGACGAGACTGATGCGAAGTGCTTGATGGCGGGTGCGCCCGCTGGGCCTTGCGGGCCTTGGGGTCCGGTTTGACCCCGGAGCGACGAGCGGGCCGAGGTGCTGAGGTCTTGGAGGCGGATGGTGCGGTCGCGGATCTCGCCGGTGTGCACGGCGCCGGTCTTGATCTGCTCGGTGCCGACGCTGTTGTGGGGGAGCTTGATCGCGGCGTAGGAGGTTCCGCCCAAGGCGATGAACAAGGCCATGGTCGCCACGACGTTGGCGTAGGTGAGGCGGTCGATCAGATGGCGCAGCATCAGCTTGTCTCCCTTGGCTCAGCGACTCACAGCGATTGGGCCGGTTTCCCTAGACCCCATGTACTCGAACACGGACGACGCCCGATCGGCCCGTTGCAAACGGATATCCCGTCTCGCGCGGAACCTTCGCACGGAACCTGTACGTCTGGTTTCCGCGGGTGCCGTCGAAGCGGTAGTCATAGGCCCACGAGCCCTTGTGCCCGGCGCGTGTCGTCGCGAAGGTCCGCCACTTGCCGCGCACCCAGACCTGGACCTCGACGATCTTTCCGTCCTTCGGAATCCGGCCGGTTCTGATGCGGCCGTGGAAGCGCACCGACTCGCCGTTGACTCGGCGGCGGTGGTTGGGCCGCATCGAGGTCTGAGCGCGCACGTTCAAGTTGAGGTTCTCGGTCGCGCTGCGGATCTGGTTGGTGCCGCCGTATTGGATCTTGATCGACCGGCTCGGCCCCTTGCGCACCAGGAACGAGAACGCGCCCGTCCGACTCGTCTTGACCGTGGCGATCAACCGAGCCGGCGTCACGCCGTCCTTGATCTGCGTGAAGGCTTGGACCTCGACGTCTTGCAGCGGGTTGCCCTCAGGGCTCTTAAGCGTTCCGCGCACGCGGACGAGCTGGCCGTAGCGGGCATAGGCCGAGCGGGCCAGATGGGCCTTGCTGCCGTGGCGGACCACGACGCCGGACTTCAGCGAGGTCTTCAGCCGCAGCGGCAGGGTGACCGTCTCGGGGCTGCCGTCGGTGCGCGTGGCGGTCGTGCGCTGGTTGCCGGCAACGTCGGTGGCGGTGGCCTGCAACTCGAAGACGCCGTCGCCGAGGTGCTGGTCGTCGATATGGGCGACGAGCTGCCCGTCCTGGACCGCGGTCGGCAGCGATAGCCAGTTGCCGACGCCCTGGCGCCGCATCTGGATCTGGCCCGACGCCACGCCGGAGCCCAGGTCGCTGGTCTGCACCGCGATCAACGTGGGATCGTTGGGATCGGGAGCCAGGAAGGCGAGGTTCGGGCTGGCGTCGTCGTAACGCAGCGTCACCGGCGGCGCCGCGAGCCGGTCGTCCTGGTTGCCCGCCGCGTCACGCAGCCACAGCTTCAACGCGTAGGCACCGGGCGCGGGCAGCTTGAGGTGCGTCAGCGACGTGAGGGCGGCGCCGTTGGCCGAGCCGTGGGTGCACGACGCCGTGGTCGTCGTAGGCGTCGGGCACAGGTCCCACTCCGCACCAGCGACTGGAGCGCCACTGGCGGGCGGCGTCGAAGTCCAGTTGACGGTGAAGTCGTTGGTCGGCCGCCAGCCGTCGCCACCGACGACCGCTACGTTCTGCGGCGGGTCCGGCGGCGAGTTGTCGATGTTGACGGTCCTGGAGACCGACGACGGGTTGCCAGCGGCATCGGTCGCCGAGAGCGTCAGCGTGTGCGGACCGTCAGCACCAAATGCGGCCGTGGCAAGTGGTCGGTCAACCGACGCCTGCCCGCACGGCGTCGCGTAGGTGAAGTCACAGCCGTTGCGCTGCTGGACGATGGCCTGGCCATCGACGAGCACGTCGGCCTCTTGGATGCCGGCACCATCGCTGGCGTCGAAGCCGATCGCCTGGCTGCCCGCCAGCCAGCCGTTGCTCGTCCAGAGGTTGCCGCGACCTCCTGAGAGTGCGGGAGCGACATCATCATGAACTCGCACGTCGACGTTGCGGAGGTGGATCGAGGCGACGCCGTTGCGGGTGCACGACCCTGCTCCGCACCGTGCTTCGATGCGAACCCGCGGCGCGCCGACGGCGTAGGTGTATCGGCCGCCGAGGAAGGTGTTCTCGTCGGTCTGGAACTGGCTGTCGCAGCTCTGTCCCGCAGGCAGGCCGAAGAGGATGTTGCCGGCCAGATCACGGTTGCCCCCGACGAGCTCGACACCCCAGCTGCAGTCCGGGCGGCGCATCCCGACCTCGAAGCTGACCGAGTCGATGGAGTTGCCTTCGGGCGCGTCGAAGATCATGTAGGCGCCCTGCAGGAACGTCGACGCCGCGCCGTCATAGACGCTGCGGGCCACGATCCCCTGCCTGGCGGGGCAGTCGGTGTAGGCGGTCATCCCGCCGTCGGCCACCGCGCCCCACGAGCGGTTCGCGCCACCAGCGACCGTCTGGTTGCAAGAGATCACGTCATAGCCGCCGGCGAAGGCCGACCGCGGCGCAACGACGAGGGCGATGAAGATGAGCGCGGCGCCGAGCACGGGCCGCAGATGGCGCGTCATGTGAGCCTCCTGGAGAGATCCGGTGCTCCTTAGTCGACTCACGGCGTGAACTCCCCTCCCCCATCTTGTGGCGCGGCCGCCGGCTGCTGCGACGCGGCGGTGCTGCCGAGATTGCCGGGACCGAACTCCGTGCTGCCCTTCGGCGCCGGCGAAGCAGGCGGCGTGGACTTCGTCGAGCTCACTGGCGTCTCGCGCTTGCTCGTATTGGCCTTCGTGGTCTTGGTCTTCGTCAACGTCGTCGTCTTCTTCGGAAGCCGAACGACCTCGACGTGGTCACGCGCAGGCTCAACGACCCGCGGCTTGGCGTGATGAGGTCGCACGGCGGCCTTTGTCACAGGGTGCTGCCGCAGCTGATGGGCGACGTCGACGCAGATCGCGCCCGTGCCACCGACCGCGAGGCAAAGCGCCACGACCTTTGCCGTGACCGCTCCGGCTCCGACACCGGCGCCGCCCGCGCCAGCCTGCTCGACCAGGCCCGAGTTCGACAGGCCCCGACCAGGCAAGCGGTCGGTGAGCTGGCGCGCGCTCGCCCAGAGCTCGTCGAGACGGCTCGTCGCTCCGGCGATCGCCCTGAGCCGGTCGTGCTCCTCGGCCAGCACCGGCATCGGCAGGACGGCGGCGACGTCGCCGAGGTTGGTCCGCATCGCGTGCAACATCGCGCGGCACGCCGTGTCGCGGTCGACCATCGTCTGCGCCCGCCGCCGCTGACGCGACGAAGCGATGCCCAACTCGCACGCCAGCAGCAGGCTCCGCTGGCGACGCATCCATCGCGACTCGCCGGCCTC